>NZ_JANPCM010000330.1:0-3257 GCF_031430955.1 Ferruginibacter sp. | reverse complement strand
TACAAAAACACCTCCTATTACATTTCATCCAATTCCGGGTTTTTAAAAAAGAGAATGCCGGCTGATCTGCAACAAACCATTTTACAAACTATTATTAATGTAGAAAGAGACCAACCCATTGAAACGGTTTCTGAAAAATTTAATGTACTTAATTACGGCATGATTGCTTATACAAAAACCGGGCAATGGATGCAGCTATTAGAAAATGAATTAGGCAAGGATGTATTCGACAGTTGTATGAAAGAATATTACCGCCGCTGGAGCTTTAAACATCCTTACCCGGAAGATTTTAAAAAAGTGCTGGAAGAAGTGAGTGGTAAAAATTTAGATGCGACTTTTTCTTTGCTTAATAAAAAAGGTAATGTTACAAAAACTGCTGTAAAAAAAGATTTACGGTTTGCAACTTTATTTAGTTTAAAAGAAACAGATAAGCATAATTATATTTTTGCCGCTCCTGCCGTGGGTGTAAATTTTTATGATAAACTTATGCTTGGGGTAGTATTACACAATTATACTTTACCCACAACAAAATTGCAGTTTGTTGCAGTGCCATTATATGCTGCAGCCAGTAAAAAAATAAATGGTATTGGCAGAATTGGCTATAGCTGGTATCCCGGCAGTAACGGACAAAAAGCAGAAATTTCTGTGGCTGGTTCTTCTTTTACTGCAAACAGCTACAGCGATTCTACAGGTAAAAATAATTATTTAAATTTTTCAAAAATTGTCCCATCTTTTAAATTTGTATTTGCCAATAAAAATCATCGCAGTTCCATTACAAAGTTTTTGCAATGGAAAACTTTTATTATTTCCGAACAGCAATTATCTTTCTCAAGAGATCCCGTACTGCAAATTGATATAATTACTTATCCCAATAAAACAAGGTACATTAACCAATTGCAGTTTGTGATAGAAAATAACAGAAAATTATATCCTTACAAAGCTGTACTGCAGGCAGAACAGGGTGATGGTTTTATAAGAACAAATTTTACAGGGAATTATTATTTTAATTATGCAAAAGGCGGCGGAATGAACTTACGGTTTTTTGCAGGAAAATTCTTATACACAGGCGATAAAACATTTTTAAAAGAGTTTGAAACTGACCCTTATCATTTAAATATGAGCGGCCCGAAAGGCTATGAAGATTATACTTACAGCAATTATTTTGTTGGCCGTAATGAATTTCAAAATGTTTCATCACAGCAAATTATGATACGTGATGGAGGCTTTAAAGTAAAAACAGATTTATTAAGCAGTAAAATTGGCAAAACAGATAACTGGCTCAGCGCTGTTAACATTACATCCGACATTCCTAAAAATATTAACCCATTGCAGATACTACCTGTAAAAATTCCCCTAAAAGTATTTTTTGATGTTGGTACTTATGCTGAAGCATGGGAAAAGAACGCCACAACAAGCCGCTTTATTTATGATGCAGGCCTGCAACTTTCACTATTTAAAAATGTTGTAAATATATACGTGCCACTTTTATACAGCAGGGTTTACAAAGATTATTTTAAATCAACCATACCTGATAAATTGCTTTTAAAAAATATTGCATTTAGTATAGATATTCAAAATTTATCGCTGAAGAAATTGATTCCCCAAATTCCCTTTTGATGGAAAGCATACAATACCTTTTACATCAGCAAATAAATAAAAAAAAATGGGATGACTGTATTGATAATGCAGCAAACGGCTTGTTATATGCTGCCAGCACTTATTTAGATTGCATGGCTCCACAATGGGATGCACTGGTATTAAATAATTACCAAATGGTAATGCCGTTGCCCTGCAGAAAAAAATACCGTATCAATTATTTATTTCAACCTTCTATTACGCCTGCATTGGGAGTTATTGGCAATGGCGTTACTGCAGAAATCATTAATGCATTTCTCCATGCTATACCCAATAAATTTAAAATATGGGATATTAGTTTTAACAGCAGCAATAAAATTTTATTTAATAAAGGGACTATTATTGTAAGAAATAATTATGTTTTAGACCTTACAGATTCTTACAATCAACTCCAGCAAAAATATTCAGAAAATATCAACCGCAATATTGTTAAAGCCATTAAAAGTAATTGTGTTGTAAAAAAAAATATACCGTTCGAAGAAGTTGCAACTATTTGTAAAAAAGAATTTCCGAAATTTACAAATGTAGAAAATGGTTTGTTTGAAAAACTGTATGAAGTTTACAAAGCGTATAAAAACAATGCCGCAACCTACGGTGTTTTTTCAAAAGAAGGCAACTTATTAGCTTCCTGCATTTTTTTGTTTTTTAAGAACAGAGCTTATTACTGGCTGGTGGGCAATACCCCGGAAAGTAAACAATACGGAGCTTCGGCATTATTGGTAGATAGTTTTATACAAGAACATGCAGACAAAAATCTACTACTCGATTTTGAAGGAAGCGATACAGAAAGCGTTGCTGATTTTTATAAAAAATTTGGAGCAGTTATAGAACCATATACCACTTTGTATGTAAATAAACTGCCCTTCCCTTTTAGTTGGGTAAAACCACTGCCACAGCATTATAAATTACTTATTTCAAAATAGAGAGAAAAACTTCATTGGGCTGGATAGCGTTTTTATAATACGCATTCAAATTGCTGTAATCAATTACCTCCACTTTAAAGCCAGCTTTTTGTAACCGGCTTATATAATCCTGCAGTTGATAAATTCTCACATGGTCTTTTTGCCCGTACAATGCTGATTGTTTTTCAGGATTGTTAATTTCAGGAGTTTCTAAGGTGGTTAAAATTGTTGTTGAATAAGGCACTTGTAAAATTGCCCTGCCACCGGGTTTTAAAACACGATACATTTCCTGCATGGCTTTTTTATCATCTGGAATATGCTCCAGAATATGATTACCAATAATTACATCAAAACTATTATCAGCAAAAGATAAACGGGTAGCATCTTCATTTTTTATTTTGTCATCAATAATTTTATAAAACAAAGGCTCAATATCTGCAGTAACTACTTCGTTATGCTGCTTTATAAAATTATAAATATTTTTTTCGGGAGAAAAGTGGAGTATTTTTTTACCAGAGATTTTAATTTCACTTTTCAGCAATGCAATGATGAGTCTTTCTCTTGCAGTGCTTAAACAGGCCGGGAATAATATATTTTCGCAATAACCGGCAATTACTTCATTTGCATTTATGGCATGGGCATTTTCTGCAGCTGGCAGCGAAATACTTGCCGCAAACAACGCCAGGATAACAAAACGCAGAACGTGAGGCATGACTTTTT
>NZ_JANPCM010000329.1:0-3641 GCF_031430955.1 Ferruginibacter sp. | reverse complement strand
ATTTTTTTCTACAGCATGCAGGTCGGTAGCAAAATAATAATTGTTATGATTTATAAATACCAACCGTTCTGCAACAGGTATTTGTGCGGCATTAAAAACAGTGAGTTGTAAAACACCGTCGCCAAAACTTTCGGTTGCTATAGGTGCAGTAACTTCTGTTCTGTTCTTCATGTTTATTTTTGCACTGTACATCATTTGGTGCTGCATTTGTGCAACTACAGTGTAAGCAGTAAAAACTTCATCAGCATTTTGTGGCCGCTTTAAAGTATAACGCAGGGTATCAGTTGTATTGCTGATACTCAGGGATACACTTTGTTTTTTTGCCTCGGGCAAAGCAGTCTCATGCTGCACCCCTTTTTTATCTTTCCAAATGGCTTTATACTTTTCTCCTGCAACGGGCATAATTAAAAAAAAACCCATGCCATCGTGTGCTGCAGTAAAAGAATTTATTTTTTTCCCAGTTTCGTTTACAATATTACCGCTAACAAAAAATGGAATACCTTCCTGGTCGGTGGCTTTAAATGCAATGCGGCAACCAATATCTTCCACCATATCACCACCTTCAGGAAAAAGAGTTAAACTGTATGCAACCGCAGGTAACGGTAATTTTTTTGCAGCAGTAGCAGAAGGAATTATTTGAACCGGTTTTAAATACAATAAAGTAGAATCGAAATTAAGCATCCACGAAGTGTATGCCCTGATGTACAGCTTTTGAGAATTAATTGTATCGGGTAAATCAAAATTACTGGCAGCACCTGATGCATAAACCGGCATTATTTTTTTTTGAAGAATAAAACCTTTGTCATCAATTAACTCTGCATACACAGTTTTACTTAAAGGTTTAACTAAGTTATCTGCGGCTAAATATGCTTTAAACCAGATTGTTTCGCCGGCATTGTAATAACTTTTATCAAGGTGCAGGTAAATTTTTTCCTGCGGATATTTTTCGCCTAACTGGTTAACTAAACTATCGATACGAAGTTGTGCATAGCTGCAATTACAAAACACAGTAATTAATACCAGCAGCAAAATATTTTTTTTTATCATAGAGAAGAAAAATATTTTATAGGGAATAAATTTAAGGCCTTAAATCATCTACACTAATCCTGTTAACATCTTCGCTGGAAGTATTATCAGGTTTGTTAGATAAAATTGCACGTATTATTAAAAAACCTCCAAATGCAAAAACCAATCCGGAAAACATTAAAGAAACCAGATCAACCTGTTTAAATACAAACATGTCGATTGCAATACCAATAATTTCAAAAACAAACCAGCTTACAATTGCATAAATTTTCCAAGTAAGTGGATTAACCCCTTTTAGAATGGCTATTTTGTTAATGTCTTTTGCAATAAATATTAATGCAATTATCTCCAGCATATTTTTTGTTTAAAATACTTTAATTCACTTCTTCATTGATAAAACATTACACCAAATCAATATCAAAATTTACCAATTGTACAAACTCACTCAGCCTGGCATCAATATCTGCCTTAGTAATTTCTTTTAATCTTTCGGGGCCAAATTTTTCTACACAAAAACTGGCCATAGCACTGCCGATGATAATGGCAGTTTTCATATTTTCAAAACTAATGTCTTTTGTTTTTGCAAGGTGGCCAATAAAACCTCCGGCAAAAGTATCGCCTGCACCGGTGGGGTCAAATACTTCTTCTAACGGCAGGGCCGGGGCGAAGAACACATGATTTTCGTGAAACAGCAAAGCGCCATGCTCTCCCTTTTTTATAATTAAATATTTTGGGCCCATTTTTAATATTTCACGGGCTGCTTTTACCAAAGATAATTCGCCGCTCAACTGTCTTGCTTCACCATCGTTTACTAAAAGCACATCAATTTTTTTCAACACTGCTTTTAAATCATCCATGGCAATGTCCATCCAAAAATTCATGGTGTCCATTACAATTAATTTTGGCCTCACCCTTAATTGATCAATCACACTCATTTGTAATTTAGGCATCAGGTTGCCCAGCATTAAAAACTCTGCTCCCTGAAAACTTTCTGGAACAACAGGATTAAAATCGGCCAGTACATTTAAATCTGTTACCAGTGTATCACGGGTGTTCATATCAATATGATATTTACCGCTCCAGAAAAAAGATTTTTTATCCGGTACAATTTCCACACCGTCTAATTGTATGCCACGGCTTTTCATTTCATCCATTTCTTCCTGTGGAAAATCGTAGCCCACAATAGATATTTGCTGAATGGGGGTAACAAAATTGCAGGCTGCATAAGCTACATAAGTTGCTGAGCCACCAACAATTTTATCTATTTTTCCAAAAGGGGTTTCAATGGCATCAAAAGCCATGGTGCCAACTGTAATAACTGCCATACCAAATTTTAGATTTTAGATTGAAGATTTATTTTATACACAAAAAGCAAAAGTAACAGATTAATGTAAGATGAATAGGAGTAATTTTATAAATTGTAAAAGGCCTTTAATATTTCGCCTGGATAAAAGTTCGGTAGGGGTATGCGGTACAAGGGAGTAACACAACGATGCTTAATCAGGGATTACTGCCGGTAACAAAATTTTTAATAAAACACAATCAATCCCCCTCAGGGGATAGGGGCATATGCTTATACAAATACATCCTGATGATCCGCAACCAAGATTAATAAAACAGGTTGCCGAATGCCTTAAAGATGGAGGCGTAATTATTTACCCCACCGATACCATTTACGGGCTGGGCTGCGATATTATGCAGCATAAAGCGGTAGAGCAAATTTGTAAAATAAAAAATATTGATCCGCAAAAAGCACAGCTGAGTTTTATTTGCAGGGATTTAAGCCATCTTAGCGATTACACAAAAAGTATTAATACACCGCTTTACCGCATGCTTAAAAATTATTTGCCCGGCCCCTATACTTTTATTTTACCTGCCAGTAAGCAGGTGCCTAAAATTTTGCAGAGTAAAAAAAGTACTGTGGGTTTAAGGATACCGGATAATAATATTTGCCGAAATATTTTAGATGCATTGGGTAACCCCATTTTAAGTGCTTCTTTACCTGGTGATATGGTGGAAGAATTTACCGACCCCGATGTGATGCAGGAAAAATTTGGCCACAAGGTTGATTTTGTAATTGATGGCGGCAGTGGCGGCATGATGGGTTCTACTGTTGTGGATTGCACAACAGATAACTGGGAAATTATACGCCAGGGTTTGGGTGAGTGGGAGGCATAAAAAAAATCCCACTTTGTACGGTGGAATTTTTTTTCTATCTATCTGAGCTGGTAAAAATTAATTTCTATCCCTGTTGTTATGTTTTTTACGGTAAATTTTGCGGCTCGCCTGTCTTTTATCCTGGCGGATATCTTTTCTTTCTGCGCCGGTTACTGTACCATCTGCTTTTGCAGCTTTTACTTCCTGGCGAATTTCTCTTTGATCTTTTACTAAATTTTTTGTTTCTGCTTTCGTTAACTCGCCACTTTTTACACCTTGCTTAATGCGGTGGTGCTGGCTTTTTGTACTTGGTTTTACCTGTGCAGTTGCACTTGTAAAAAATGCGCCTAATACTACTGCTGCGGCTAATACTGTTGCTTTCATAAAATTTGTTTTAAGTTTTTTAAATAAATACGTTTCATACATACATAGACGGTGGGTGATAATAAAAGTTTAAT
>NZ_JANPCM010000328.1:0-2082 GCF_031430955.1 Ferruginibacter sp. | reverse complement strand
GTATCAATCGAGTACATATAAGTTACTTCAACTTTTGAAGGTAAATATATCCAGCTGCCGTTTTGTTCCAGTGTATGCAGGGTAACTTTTTTAATATCCATCACAGCGCCCAGATCTATTGTGGCATCTAAATCTTTTCCTAAGAAGCCTAAAAACTCATTTCCCTTTGATAAACCTTTTTCGTTTTGTACGCCGTTGACTAAAGTAAACGCACCATCACCGGGATAATTTACGCTGGGTTCGTTTGCAATAGTTATTTTTTTTCCAGTGGCTTTGTTGAAACGGAAATTTTGTGTAACTCTTGATAGTAAATTTTTATCATCATTAATAAACTCTGCAGTTATTCCGTCTGTAGTTTTATTAATAAGAATTGGTTTTGTGTACTCGAATTTTTGAGAGTTTAACACTGACGGTACCCAATTAATTTTACCATTTTTATTATTTGATTCTACTTTCCATAACACACCCTCACTGTTCTCTGTTGGAATTACAGTAGCTTGCAAATCATAATATGCTTTACCATAATTAATTTTCTCTTTATCCAATCTTTCAAAAACACCTGGCAATCTTTTTTCAAAATCATTCCAATTTCTTTTTTCTTTCGGGCTCCACAATACTTCACTTAATGCCATCATTCGTGGAAAGATCATGTACTCTACTTTGCTGGTGTTCTTGATGTATTCTGTCCACAGATTGCCCTGTGCACCTAAAATATGTTTGGCCTGCTCGGCATTTAATACAGCAGGTACTGGTTCGTAACTGTACACTTTCTCCAATGGTAAATAGCCGCCAATGGTAACACTGTCTTCATTTTTACTCTGGCTATGGTCTAAATAACAATGGCTGCCGGGTGTCATTACCACATCATGATTTTGTTTGGCGGCTTCAACGCCGCCTTCTTCACCTCGCCAGCTCATTACTGCAGCATTGGGTGCAAGGCCGCCTTCTAAAATTTCGTCCCAGCCAATAATTTTTTTGCCTTTGCTGTTAATGTATTTTTCTATCCGTTGAATAAAATAACTCTGCAACCCATGTTCATCTTTTAAATTATTAGCTGCAATTAATTGCTGGCAAAATGGTGAACGCTTCCACGATTCTTTCGGGCATTCGTCGCCGCCAATATGAATATATTTTGCCGGAAATAAGGGCATCACTTCATCCAAAACATTTTCTAAAAAATTAAAACTATAATCAGTTGGAGCAAACACATCTTCAAAAACACCCCAGGTTTGCTGCACCTGTTTTCCTTTGCGGCTACCCGCCCATGGTGTACTGGGTAAAACTTTTGTATCTTCTTCAGGAAAACAACTTAACTGCGGATAAGCCGCAATAGCTGCCGAGGCATGCCCGGGCATTTCTATTTCCGGTATCACATCAATGTAGCGGTCGGCTGCATATTGTACCACTTCTTTTATTTGTTGCTGGGTGTAAAAACCTCCGTAACTAATACTGTCGTTGCCCTTGCCTGGGTATCGGCCAATGATAGTGCCATTTCTAAAACCTCCCACTTGTGTGAGCAATGGATATTTTTTTATTTCAATGCGCCAGCCCTGGTCGTCGGTTAAATGCCAGTGAAAAGTATTGAATTTATACGCCGCTAAATAATCAATATATTTTTTTATAAAAGCAACAGGGTAGAAGTGGCGGGAAACATCGAGGTGCATGCCGCGGTATTGGAAACGGGGATGGTCACCAATATATAATTGTGCGAAAGAAAGATTGTTTTTTGATATTGGCGACAACTGGAATAAAGTTTGGAGGCCATAAAAAAATCCCTGCGGAGTACCAGCCCCAATAAGAATTCCATTGTCTGCTATTTTAATTGCATAAGATCCAATACCGGCGCCATACATTTTTCCATCATGTACAAATCTTATTGAATTAATAATATTTTTTTTACTGTAAGTTGTTTTTTCCAGTTTTAAAGCGTAATTATTAAAAATGAAATCATGTAAGAGTGTGCCAAATTTTTCGGGTAATCCGCTGGCAATTATTTTTGTGTTTTTATTAATAGTGAAGCTTCCTTTGCCCATCTTCAAGTCTGCAGGCATTGGCACAATATTTAATTGCGAAAAACATTTC
>NZ_JANPCM010000327.1:0-1867 GCF_031430955.1 Ferruginibacter sp. | reverse complement strand
GCTTCATCAGCAGTAAACCTTCCGGTAATAATTGAAATACCATCTTCAATGGCAGTAATTACATTTGGAGCAGAATATACAATATCATCTAAAGCAATTGCTATTGGCTTGTTTACGTTTTTTAAAGTTAACCTTCCCCATAATTTTGCGCCAAGCGGCGTCATCTTCATTCTTATAGATGGTTTTCCCATTTCATCATAATCAAGGTTGGCATCTTCTACAGCTTCTCCTTCTAAAGGCGCTTTATCTGTACCCGGCTGTGTTTTTACGGCATACAAAGGAAAATACCTGAGGTTTCCTTTTTCAGATTTTTCTTCTATCCCTAATAAAAATTTACAATTGGCCGGTAAAGCGTTTTTAACAACTTCGTTATTGATGTATTTATAAAATAATGGTGTATCCTGCAAAGCAATATTTGCAATAGATGGTGAATAAGAAGGGCCTTTACCATCTTTATTTTCCTGCGGAGGAATTATACTTACAATTTTTAAAAATGGATTGGCGTTTTGTTTTGCTTTAAGCGAATCAACTTTTACACTGTCGCTGCTAACACCATTTAAATAATTTTGTAATGCTATATCAGCTGCCTGTAAAGAAGGGTATAATTCATCAATGCGATATACTTCCCAAAATTGTAAATGAGCCGATGCTGATAATAATTTTTTTACCCTGTCAGGGTTATCAACTCCCGGTAACTCTACGTTAATGATACCTTTATTTTCATCTAAATTAATATTGGGTTGCGCCACACCAAACTTATCAATACGCTTCAATAATACTTTGTAGGTTTCGTTTATGGCGGTTTTAGATGTTACAATTAGTTTAATAATTACCTGGTCGTCGTTATCTGTAATTTTTACATCCTTACCCTGACCTGCAAATAAACCGGCTAATTTACCAGCACCGTTTTGCTGGATGTAAGCATCTTTAAATAAGCTGATAAAGTTTGCATCACTGTTAACTTTTTTTTCAGTAGCTGTTTGAATAGCTTTTAAAAGTGCAGTATCTTTAGTATTATTGCTTGATGTTTTCAGTAAACCATCAAGGCTTACATCCATCGTTACGCTAAGGCCGCCCTGTAAATCCAAACCAAGGTTCAATTCACTTTCTTTACATTGCTGGTAAGTGGTACCAACAAGAGGGAATATAGCTTTGTCTTTTGTTGCTAAAAGAATACTGTCTTTTTTTTCTTTAATAACAGCATCAAATGCTTCTCCTTTTAAAGTGGAAGCTGTTCTTTTTGCAATTTTAGCAGCCTGTGCCTTTACACCGCTTTCATAGTTGCGTACCACCAAAGTGTACGACAGTTCCCAAAGTGATATTAAAATCAACGCAATGGTAAAAAACCAAACCAGCCCTTTCAATTTCATAATAGTAAACTTTTAATAGCTATTTCTTCTTTTTTAGAAGTGTGCAAAGATAGGGGAAAAACCAATTTAAGATTACTGCTTGTTAATTTTGCCCCTATCCTGTAAAAGATGACATTTGCGTTTGCAATTGAATCTTAATAATTAGTGCAATTTTCAATCAATAAATTAGCGTGCAATTTTAAATAAACCTTTTAAAATATAAATATGTTCTGTTTGCGTAATAATTTGAAGGTGCTTATAATTACAATATGTTTTTTATATGGCTGTTCCTCTACAAAAAAAATTACTCCTATGCCACAAGCCCCGGTAACTGTTACCAGTGCAATACCTGTTGACAGTACAAAAACAGACGCCTTTTTAGAAAATTTACTGGCTGCAAATCCTCAATATTTCGAGAGTGTTTTAAAAAATCGCAAACAATGGAACACACAAATTATTTACACCCAAATTAACCGTGGTGCCAATGGCATTGCGGCGCTGAAAAATTATTATTTTAA
>NZ_JANPCM010000326.1:0-4013 GCF_031430955.1 Ferruginibacter sp. | reverse complement strand
AATTTTTCTTCTACCGAAACAGGCTTAAACTGCATACCTACTTTATCAGATATAGATTTTGCAGGAGTGCCGGCATATATTTCGTTATACTTCATGTTATGTGTTACTACGGAGCCAGCCAACGCCATTGATTTGTCTTCTGCAATGATAGGCGATACAATGCAATGGCCAACAAACCACACATCATCACCAATAATTAATGGCGCTTCACTTTTAAACTGGCAACCTTCTAAAGTATCGCCATACCTGATGTGAGACCACAATTGCGAATGTGCACCAATGCCGCAATTATTTCCGATTGTACTGCCACCCATTGAGTCTATAATTGAATACTGACCAATCCAGCAATTATGACCAATATGTAGTGGCAGTTCGCCATGGAGATTGGTATGATGATGGATTTTAGAATAATCGAGTATAGAGAATTCATTGCACATTATCTGAACATCGTGACCAATGTAAACATTATCTCCGATGACAATTTTTTTTGCCTTACCATTTATACCTGTTATCCTGGCAGTTGGTTCTATCACTATGTTTTTGCCTAACAAAATTTCATCGGCATTAATATTTGTAAACAACATTTAAAAGTTAATTGTTTTATCAATAATATACAATGGCCTGTCTTTAATTCCTGTAAATATTTTTGAAATATACAAACCCAATACTCCTAAATTTAAAATTATCAGCCCCCCTAAAAACCATATTGATATAATAATACTGGTATATCCTGAAACCAATATCCTTCCGGAGAGATACTGAATTAAATAATATAACCCCACCAAAAAAGAGATGAATGATATTAAAAACCCCGTTCGTACAATTAATCTTAAAGGTTTGTCCGAATAGGATAAAATAATATCAGATGCCAGTGTGATTATCTTACTATAGTTATAGCTTGATTTTCCTTTATATCGTTCACCATGCTCCACATCAATAAAAGCTTTATTAAATCCAACCCATCGTACCATTGGAGAAAATGCCCGTAAAGGTTCTTTCATTTTTTTTAGCGTATCGATAACTTTCGCACTGTAAATGCCAAAATTCCCTACTTTACCATCGTACTTTATTCCTGTTAAGTAACTAAATATTTTATAGAATATTCGGGATAATAATTTTTTAAAAAAAGAATCTTTCCTGTGAATACGCCTGGCAAAAACAATTTCATATCCTTCTTGCACTTTTTGATAAAGTCTCTCAATTTCTTCAGGCTTATCCTGCAGGTCGCAATCCATAACTACCACCCATTCACCTGTACAGTTATCCAGCCCGGCCGTAATAGCATGATGCTGTCCAAAATTTCTGCTCAGTTTTATAGCCCTTATATTTTTTTCTACAGAACAAATATTTCCGATTACACGCCACGAAGCATCTGCACTGCCATCATCTACCAGTACCAAATGATAATTACCCCGGGCAAACTCCATAGCTTTTTTTATTCGGGCAATAAGTTCCTCAAGAATTTTTTCAGCCTGGTAAACGGGAATAACAATGGAGATTAACATAAAAATAATTTCAATACTACTATAAAATAGATGCCGCCTGTTACACAGGTGCAACTTTCAGCTGTACCCGTTAAAAATAATAATTTTCAACCAATAAAAAGCACCCCATATAAAATGAAGTAAAAAAGCTACCCCAATAATTAATTGTTTTTTATTGCTAAGTTTCTTTAATTTAACATCCCCCACAAAATGCAACAACAACGAAAAAAACAACAAGTAGCATGCTACTACCACCTGCCAAAAAAAATTACCATGAAACATCCTTCCTCCATCTTCGGCAAACAAAACCCAAATACTTAATCCAACAAAAAAATTCAATCCGGCAAACTGTACAATTTTGTCTTTTAATACCCATCCTTTAGAAAGAACAAGATAAACAAGCGGAAAAAATAAAGAGGAAATAAATGTTATGGGTATATTGTTTGAAAAATGCTTCCATACCTCAAAAGGGGCTATTATAACTTTTGACGATTCCCCTTCAGATGAAGATACACTACTGGTATAATTTAATTGATAAATGATATAATATTCAACAGCAATAAAAAATATGCCAACGAGGTAAGGTAATAACTGAACGAATTTATTATTGCTGTTTGCTGAAAACAATTTATTATAACAAAAGAAAATAAAAACAGATGGTAATAAAGTGAAAAGAAAGCTGGGTTTTATTAATACATTAATAATGATCAATACTGTAATTTGAATGAGTAAATTTTTGCTTTGATGTGCTTTATCCAAAAACAATAATTCGTAAGATTTAAAGAAAAGCAATATTGCAAATGGCATTAAAAAAATCACAGTAGAATTATGCCATACATTGGGCACTATCTGACCCAGGTAAAAATCTTTTACCTGGAAAAAATTTAACCCTGGCAGAGCAAATACAAATAACATTGCAAAGGACAGGATAAAAGAGAGCAGCTTATTATCGTTAAGCAGTACGTATTTTCTTAAATACAGATCATTTAATAAAAACTTTGCAGAAATAGCGGCGCTTAAAAGAATTATTGATGCCACATAATAAAACGGATAATATTTTGAAAATCCTGATAAAAGAGCCACTAAAATGAAATACAAAAAATTTGGCGTTAACTTATCGTGATTTACCGCAAAGGAGTGTGCCATGGCAGCATGCGGCTGAATATCTGTAGAAACCCTTAGATACAGGATAATGAAATAATAAACAGCAAAAAATAAAAATATAACTAAGGCCGCAATTTGATTTGTTCTTTTAGTATTGCTCAGCTTAATTGTATTATTAAACATATTGGCCTTAAATTATTCCTGAAATTTATTTACACTTTCTCCTTTCATTGACCTGCTTATTGCTGTATCCATAATTCTTTCGGCATATGGCCTCGAAATATTATTTAACTCTTCTGTTTTAGTTTGAATTAAATTTTTATCTTCCAATTGCAGAGATAATTGGAGCGCCTGCATAGCCAGAGAAGTTTCGTTAAGCTCCAGCGCTGTTAATCCGGATATATTTTTCTGAATAAATTTTTCTGTCGTTTCCAGTAATTGTTCTGCTACAGTTTTTGATTCTACCAAATCCCTGTTGGCTATATATTTTTATGCATTTTGCATGGAATCTAAGAGCATTTTTTCAACATCCGCATCCGTTAACTCATATTGTGGTTTTACCTGTACAGATTGCTCAATACCACTTCTTAATTCTTTAGCATTTACCATCAATATCCCATCTGCATTTATTAAAAAACTCACTTCTACTTTTGCCATACCTGCAGGCATTGCCGGTATGCCCGACAAATTAAATTCGGCCAGTTTGCGGTTATCCGTAACCATATCTCTTTCGCCCTGATAAA
The DNA here is from genome assembly GCF_031430955.1 of Ferruginibacter sp. Classification (GTDB taxonomy): domain Bacteria; phylum Bacteroidota; class Bacteroidia; order Chitinophagales; family Chitinophagaceae; genus Ferruginibacter. The sequence goes on along the minus strand of NZ_JANPCM010000326.1, from coordinate 682 downwards.
CTGCAATCTTCATCCCACTTTGTCCATCTTTGTAAGTAGTATATTGCCTTGCAGCCTTTGCAGGAATTTTGCTGTTACGTGGCAGCAACACATCCATCAGGCCTCCCATGGTTTCTAACCCCAATGACAGCGGTGTAATGTCCAACAGTAGTAAACCTTTTGTGTTACCTGCTAAAATATCTGCCTGTATTGCAGCACCCAATGCTACTACTTCATCGGGGTTAACACTATCGTTAACGGGTTTCCCAAAAAAATCGCTTACCATTTGCTTAACCAATGGGGTACGGGTACTTCCGCCTACCATTATTACCTCATCAATTTCTTTTTTTGTTATCCCGGAATCTTTTAATGCATTAGTACAACAAACTATTGTTTTATCAACAATTGGTTTTATTATTTCTTGCAATTCGGATTTTGTGAGGGTTATATTTTTATCATTAAAAGTTGCCAAAAAATTATCAGCAGCAGATAAATATTTTTTTGCATTTTCTGCTACTATCCGTAATTGTTGTTTAGTTGTTTGGTCGCTGGCTGAAAAATTATTTTTTGTTATCCAGTAATTAACAATAGCCATGTCTAAATCATCGCCACCTAAAAAAGTATCTCCATTGGTGGCCAATACTTCAAATATGCCATTATTTATGGTGAGAATAGAAATATCGAAAGAACCACAGCCAAAGTC
>NZ_JANPCM010000325.1:0-5261 GCF_031430955.1 Ferruginibacter sp. | reverse complement strand
CCTGATTATTTACATAACATCAGCGATAACAGCCCCAACTCGGCAAGGATACATTTGTTTACAAAGATTAGTGATTTTTTAAGAACACAATTTTTACCTGTTCCTGTAACTACAGGTAAAAAATAATTACTCTACAGTTATAGAAAAAGTAATAGTACGGGAGTTTATCTTATCAATTACATTGGAGAATTTAAGGTCTTTATCACGGGCATGTAAATTGCCGAGGCCCCAGCCAGTTTTTAATTCTGTTGTTAATACAAAATAAGGATAATAAAAATGAAAGCCAAGTCCTGCTTCAATACCATAATCTAAGCGGTTGAGCTTAATAAGATTTTCTGCTTTTTTTGCGCCAGCATTGGCCGCCATATCATATTCTGCTTTTACGCCACCTAACATGTACACTTTAAAATTTCCAATTCTGTCGCTGCTGAATTTTATTTGTATAGGCAGCGTTAATGAAATTGATTGCACTTTTTTTATAGTAATGGAATCTTCTCCACCCGGCCTGTCGGGATATTTTAAGTTATACTCAAATGCTTTTTCGGTAAAGGTTATGTTAAGCGGATAAGTACGAAGATTAAAATGTTCACCCAGCCTTTTATCTACCAGCCATGCTAAATTTAACCCGGTACTGTTAATACTTTCTACCACCATTACACTATCACGTTGCATAAAAATGGGATGGTGGCCAAAGCTGAAGTGAGAACGGTTTAAACCAAGGTTAATACCAAAATGATAAGGCTTATCATCATGATCGGGCAAGTTAAGCCCGTTCCTCAATTGAGCGCTGCTCAAAAAAGGGCAAAGCATTAAACCGAGAATAGTATAAACTATTTTGTACCGCAATAAATACTGCATATACCTAAACTAAGGGGTTTGCTATAAGTGTTTAAATATCCCAGGTTATCCAGGATTTGAGTAAAATTTTTGCCTTCAGGAAATTTTTTAATTGATGCGTCGAGATATTTATAGGCGTTGCGGTTTTTAGAGAATAATTTGCCCACATTGGGGCATATCACCTTCATATATAAATTGTAAATGCTTTTTACTACTGGCATTTTGGGCTGGCTGAATTCCAGCACTACTAATTTTCCTCCCGGTTTCAGCACCCTTTTTATTTCACTCAACCCCTTTTCCAAATGCTGAAAATTACGTACTCCAAATGCCACAGTTACGGCATCAAACGTAGCATCATCAAAATTTATTGTTTCGCTGTCGCCATTTAACAACTCTATAATCCCGTTTAATCCTTGCTTTGCAATTTTCTGTCTGCCTATTTCCAGCATACCATCACTAATATCTATGCCAATAATTTTTTCGGGTTTTAAAATACCCGATGCCATAATGGCTACATCGGCTGTGCCGGTTGCAACATCTAATATTTTTTTGGGATGTAATTCCTTCAATTGCCTGATGGCTTTTTTTCTCCAGCCAATATCAATACCAGCACTTAAAAAGCGGTTTAAAAAATCGTATTTAACTGCAATATCATCAAACATATCAGCCACCTGCTGCTTTTTGCTGCTGTCGCTGTTTTTGTATGGCACTACGGTATCATGTGCAAATTCTGTCATAGTTTGCAAAGATAACAGGTTTTCTGTTCCGGGGTTTTGGCGTTTAAGGTTTTGGCGTTAAGAAGCTGCCAAATAAAAACAGTAAACTCAGCTATCTTTGCGGCATGCAAATTAAATGGGCCAAATATGTTATCAGCAGCCCCGATTATACTAAATGCCCGCCAGCAGATAAACCGGAGTATGCGTTTATTGGCAGAAGTAATGTAGGCAAATCTTCTTTAATAAATATGCTGTGCAATTTTGAAAAGCTGGCCAAAACTTCATCGGCACCGGGTAAAACACAACTCATCAATCATTTTATTATAGAATCTTCTTCGGCTGCTACTGCCGATGCGGCAGAAATAAAAAAAGCCAACTGGTATATTGTGGATTTGCCCGGTTATGGTTTTGCAAAAGTTAGCTTACGAAGCCGCCGCCGGTGGGAGCAAATGATTGAAAACTATTTGCGTAAAAGAGAAAACCTTACCATGGTTTTTGTTTTAATAGACAGTCGCCATTCTCCCCAAAAAATTGATTTGGAATTTATGGATCAATTAAGAAAATGGGAAGTGCCTTTCAGCATCATCTTTACAAAAACAGATAAAGAAAGCCAGAGCGTAGTAAGTAAAAACATAAAAGATTTTTTTAGTGCTATGAAAAAAACCTGGCAGTTTTTACCGCAGTATTTTAGCAGCAGTGCCGTAAAAAAAAGCGGACGGGATAAAATTTTAGCTTTGATTGAGGAGAAGAATAAAGAAAAAATATAGGGTGTCAGATTTACTATCCGTAATTTCCAGCTACAGAGTGCATTTTTAAAAAAGCACAAATTTAATTCACCACCTTATTGGCACAACTGCTGCTGGCAAAGGCTTCGGGTTTGGCTTTAAAGGCAAAGCCCATTCCTAAAATGTAACCCATTGCTTCACGTAAGGCCTCATTACTTTTAAACTGCGGATTGGTGTTAATGTCGGCATGCACTTCCATATCAACATTATACTCCGTAAAAAGATTGCAGAGTTCGTAAGCAATTTCAATGCTCTTTGCAACTTCTACCAGCATCCTTTCTTTAATGCTGTACTTGTGCGTTGTTTTTTCGTTGTGAATAAACATAAAGCCACCATGGCCTTCACGTAAAAAAACAATTACAGTTGCAAACTCGGTTTCTTTGCCTTTTACCTGGCTGTCGGTACCAATACAAACTTTTAAATGAAAACCATTAGCTGTTTCTCTTTTAATAGCATTTTCAACAGCATCTTTAATGGGTAGTTGGATGGGGTCTCCGTTAAATTTTCTCCATAACATAAAAATGGGTTTTCTAAAGTTACTGAAAAAAGCTCAGTAAATACAGCCCCTAAATCTCCTGAAGGGGACTTTTCAGCAGTATTCTAATTCTTACCACATTAAAAAAAGAGAAAATTAACTATTTGATAATTGAAAAGGTTTATGAAATGATGAAATCTTCGAAAGCTCCGCCAGCCGGCGGATTAGGGGAATAAAAAAGGGCCAGCCCCTAACGCTGACCCTTAACTTACACATGAATCTACCTTACTGTTTTAAAATCCGTTCTGTTTGATTTTTATTATTGCTGGTCAGTTGAATAATATATATGCCGTTAGGCTGGTTGTTAATATCTATTTTGTACGCCCCTGCTGCACCAATTCCTTTGCCTATTATTCTGCCATTTATATCACTCAATATATATTGGTGGGTTACCGGTGAATTAACAGTTATGCTGCTATGTATAAACGTTGATACTTTAAAAATATTATCTTCTTTATTAAGCCCTTTTAAAACTATTGTATTGGAATACGCTGTCTGATCAAGCACTGATATTACTTTTAAACGGTAATAGATTTCGGCGCTTTTAGCAGGACTGTAAGAAAAGCTTTTAGTTGTTGCGTTTACAGTGGTAAGGTTGATATAATTAATGCCATCGGCTGATGTTTGTACAGTAATTGTTTTTATGGGTTCGTCGGCAATAATATTCCAGGTAAGGTTATGCTTACTGTAATTATTGTTACCGGTTAACGATACATCATGTATGGGTAATGCGCCGGTAAACCCACTTAAAGTATAAGAACCCACGCTGCCATATTCACCCACATTTAAATTACCTGTTCCATCAACCTTAATATAATAAATTCCAGTATTCAGCATAGTATCCGCAGTTACACTCATGCTGCCGATGGGATCATAAGTTTTTATAAGCATGCCTGCTGCGTTATACAACTCCAGTTTAATATCAAGGTTTGCACCAATATAATTAGCCCCAACATTAAATGGTATTGCAGTTAAATGCAAATTGGTGTTTTGGAGTATGGTTAACTTAAATGCATCTCTGTCTGTATTGGTAGTAATAATTCCATTTTTTGTAAAACTTCCCGCAGTTAGTGCTGCAGTTGATACATTCATCGTTTCGGTATAATCATCTGCCCTGTAACCAAAACCATTTAAAGTTGTTATCATAGAAAGATGATCCTGTAAATTGGTACACCCATAAGGTGTTGGCCCATTATTCCATCCCGTCATATTTTTATAATAACTGTTGCCCATAATGGGTGCCCATGCATCTTCGCCGGTTCCTGTACCTGTGTTATAAGTTTCAATTGGAGTTGGGCAGCTTGATGCATCATACTTTGACTGGTGTGATAACCCCAAAGCATGGCCGCTTTCGTGTGAGCAGCATTCGCCTACCATTTTAGGACTGTTGGGGCCAAGCCTGTCGCAAAAAACAAAACCGGGTGTATCATCGCCCCAAACAAAAGAACCAATATATGCCACCCCGCCAACGCCTCCGTACCAGCCACTTGTGGGTGTAATAATTATGCGTATGCGTTTAGTTAATGGTGCTGCTAAAAATACTGCGGAGTCGGTTGTAATATTAATATCAAAGGGGCGAAAATCTTCTGCAGTGCGGTTAAATGCTTCTGTTATTTGCGTTTCTGTCATAGTGGCTGCAGCACAGTTTATTGGCGAGCCGGCATTCCAAACAACGCTTTGAACATAGTGACCGTCAAAATCGAGAAAGATAACTGCTGTTGCACCGGGCAAACTGTTTAGTTGCGGTACTGCAAAAGATTTTATTGAAAAAAATAATGCAAAAGTAAGACTTAGGGTAAGGTATAGTTTTTTCATGAAGGTGGATTTAGGTATGGTTTAAGGCTGTGTATTTTTATTCAGGATCAATTATGGCTGCAATCCTGCATTACTCTATCGGTTTCTATTTTTACAAGTTGATAATTATTAAAATTGTCTTTCTTAAGTTCGTACCCATCAAAATATTTTTTATTGATGATACGGCCAACATAAGTAATGCTGTTATCTCTATTAGTAATTTTAGATAATACAAAAATGGCATCTGCAAACAATGGCGATTTTATTACAACAGTTTGCAGGTTATTGTACTTAACTATATTACTTGTAACAGTACCGTCAATTAAAAAATTATCAGAGAAAGCAATGTTGATGTTTTGATTAACTGCCCCTGCAAATGCTTTGCTTAATTCTGCTTCGGTACAATTTATTTTTGAAGGAAAACTGTTGAAAAGCTGAGGCTTTGTGCCGTTCGTATTTTGAGAAAAGGCTGTTGCAGAAAAAAAAGTAACCAGTACGATAATGATAAAAAGTGTAGGGTGTTTCATAGTCAGGATTTTTTATGTGATCGAATAAACAAGTCACATATTACCTGAACGGGTTGCTATTTATTTT
>NZ_JANPCM010000324.1:0-5272 GCF_031430955.1 Ferruginibacter sp. | reverse complement strand
TTGATGGTATTGGTGTAAGGCATGATGCTACTGATGAAAGCCAGTTAGCTAATGCAGTAAAACGCCAGTTTATTAATTATGTAAAATTGGGTGATATTAACGAGACCAATGCCTATGCTTTTACACAACAGCAGGCAAATTTTGGCAAGTGGGTAATTGATGCAGGTATAAGGTTTGATTATTTTCATTTTAATTATTTCGACAGGTTAAGTTTACAACAATTACCCTCACAAAATAAAACTATTGTAAGTCCTAAATTAAATGTGCAATACGATATTAATAAAGCTGTGCAGCTATATATAAAGGCAGGTAAAGGGTTTCATAGCAACGACACAAGAGTTGTAATTCCTAACAGTGGCAAGGAAATTTTACCTGCTGCTTATGGAACTGATTTTGGTGTACTTTTAAAGCCAACAAAAGATATTTTATTAAATATTGCAGTATGGGATTTATACTTGAACCAGGAGTTTGTGTATGTTGGTGATGCAGGAATTGTAGAACCAAGTGGTAGAACAAAAAGACAGGGAATTGATGTTATTGCCCGTTACCAGTTTACAAAAAAATTATTTGCTAATGTAAATTTTAATTATACTAAGCCAAGGGCAAGAGATGAGGCTAAAGGATCGGATTATATTCCACTGGCACCAACAGTTACAAGTACCGGCGGTTTATTTTATAAAAATCAAACTGGTATTAATGGCGGCATAAAATACCGTTATATAAAAAACAGGCCGGCAAATGAAGATAATTCCATCGTGGCAAAAGGCTATTTTTTGCTTGATGCTTCTGTAAACTATACTAAACCAAAATATGAAATGGGGTTATCTGTGGAAAATATGTTGAATGTAAAATGGAACGAAGCACAGTTTGCAACCGAAAGCAGGTTACAGAATGAACCCAATACAGTAACCGAATTAAATTTTACACCAGGCACACCTTTTTTTGCTAAACTAAAACTGGCTGTTTTCTTTTAATTTATTTTATAATTTTTATTAGTATGAACAATAACAAGTTTAAATATAATTGCAGGATTGTTGGCTTGATGCTCCTCTCTTTTTTAATTTGCCAATCTTTATTTGCACATGATGTAGAAGGATTGTCAAAATTAAGTAAAACCGAAGTTTTAGGTATTTATTTACAGCTTGGCTATACACATATTCTTCCACTGGGGCTGGATCATATTTTATTTGTACTGAGTTTATTTTTACTCAACCCAAAATTAAAACCAATATTATGGCAGGCCACTGCTTTTACAATAGCGCATACTATTACCTTGGGCCTGGCTATGTACAAAATTATTAAGCCACCCACCAATATTGTTGAGCCGGTAATTGCTTTATCTATTATGTATGTGGCATTAGAAAATATTTTTTCTCCCCGATTAAAAGCCAGCCGAATTGGTATTGTTTTTTTATTTGGGCTGATACATGGAATGGGCTTTGCCAGTGCATTAACTGAACTCGGTCTTCCAAAAAATGCATACTTCAGTTCGTTACTCATGTTTAATTTGGGTGTGGAGCTGGGCCAGGTAACTGTTATTTTAGCCGCCTTCTTTTTAATTGGAAAAATATTTGGAAATAGATCTTACTACAGAAAAAGAATTGTTATCCCGTTATCAATTTTAATTGCAGCCATCGCTGCTTACTGGACTGTAGAGCGTATATTCTTTTGAAATCCTTCATAAAATAATTGTAGAAAACAATGCTCAATAAGAGCAATTAGTTACTCAAAAAAATGTTGCTTCGGTTTCATTTCTTACGGTAAAAAATAAATTTATTACCCAGAAAAAAACTAATTTCTGTTAATTAGAACTTTATCGGAATTGCATCGTTATTTTATTCGGCTGCTCTTAACACTGTATCGCTATAAATCAGCCAGCTAATTTTTAATTAAACTGCTGTAATCCTTTACCATAAAGGGTTTTATCCAAATGACATTGATCGAAATAGTTTAAAATTATTTTGATTTATTCTATTTTTTGATTTATACTATTTACCCCTATTATTTTTTTATTAAAAACTTACTTTATTTTTTTGCTGGCACTACTATTGTTAATTCCTAAAACAGGTATTTTTTTATAAAAAGTTCGTAAAAAATTTTTAACAAAAAAAGCAAAACCGGCTAAAAAAAAATACCGTAGATAAAAAATAAACACGTTTAATTTCATTATTACAAAAATAATTTTATGCTAAGTACTATTAATTCAATCATGTTATTTTCAATGCCCGGAGGAGGAGAACTTATCCTTATTGTGGTTGTAGTTTTACTTTTATTCGGGGGTAAAAAAATTCCTGAGCTTATGAGAGGCATTGGTAAAGGAATGAGAGAATTTAAAGATGCCAAAGAAAACCTTACCGGCGAATTAGAAAAAGGTATGCAGGCAACAGACAATACTAAAATACCATCAACCGGAAGCACAGCCCCGGTGATGCCATAAATAAAAACCCGTAACCTGATACATTACGGGTTTTTAAATTTCACTTTCCTCATAAAATTCCTTCCCAAATATTTATTCATTTAACAATGTCTGCAATTTTTTGCAGCCTGCATAACTATTTTATACATTTTAAAAATTACATCATGAAAAAAACGATTCTTCCCCCACCCTTAGAGAATAATAAACAAATCTCTGAGTTTGGCATGCAGCGTAGAAATATGCTAAAATTTTTTGGTGCTTCTGCCGCACTGGTAACAATTGGCAGTGCCTGTAAAAAAGATGACACGCCTGCAGCTAACGGTGGCGTTAACCTTGGCAGCGGCGATGTTGGTATTTTAAATTATGCGTACGCACTGGAACAGCTGGAAGCAGCTTTCTATGTAAAAGTAGTAGCCTCGCCTTATTCAGGCATGACGGCTTTAGAAACGGAATACCTCACTGATATCCGTAATCATGAAGTTGCTCATCGTGAATTTTTCAGAACTGCTATAACTGCAGCGGCGGCTTCTTCTATAATTCCCGATCTTGAAGTCGATTTTTCTTCAATTGATTTTACAAGCAGGGCTAGTGTATTGGGCACAGCAAAAGCCTTTGAAGATTTAGGCGTTACTGCATATAACGGAGCAGGACAATTGATTTCAACTACAGGTAACGGACCAACCTATCTTACTCTTGCAGGAAAAATTGTTTCGGTTGAAGCAAGGCATGCCGCATTGATAGCTGATCTTTTATCTAACGGAACATTTTCAGCAACAACAGATGCAAATGGTTTAGATATGGCACGTACACCTGCACAGGTTTTAGCTATTGCCGGTACCTACATCAAAACAAAAATTGACGCAAGTAATTTACCATCTTAAAAAAAATAATTATGAACTTACAAAATATAATAACCGAAATAGAAAAAGTAGACCCAGAGGTTTATGAAAGGTTTGACACCAGGCGTAAGGCGATGAAAGGCTTTGCAAACCTTACTGGTAAAATAGCTTTAGCTGCAGTACCATTAGCCGTTGCATCAATGTTTAATAAAGCGTACGGCCAAACCCCGGCAAATGTAAATGCTGTTTTAAATTTTGCATTAACATTAGAATATCTTGAAGCAGAATTTTATAACAACATTGTTGGCTCACCAGGTTACCTTTCAGCTTCGGCTGCAGATAAGGCAGCTTTAACTAAAATAAAAGATGACGAAAACAAACACGTTGCTTTTCTTAAAACAGTTTTAGGTACTGCAGCAGTTGCAAAACCTACATTCGATTTTACAGCAGGTAATGGTTCTGGCACAGGTCCGTTTGCAGGATATCTTGCCAACTATGCCGTTCAGTTAGCAATGGCTCAAACTTTTGAAGATACCGGTGTAAGGGCTTACAAAGGCCAGGCACCCAATCTTCAATCTAACAGGTTTGTTTTAACAGCTGCTTTAAATATCCATTCTGTTGAAGGCCGTCATGCTGCACATATCAGGCAAATGAGAAGGGCTTTGGATGCAGCAATTCCTGCAGCTCAAAAACCTTTGAAGCCATGGATAACACTAAATTACAGTGGTATTGATTTTCCACCGGCTAATGCGGCTATTCAGCCTAGCTATAATGGTGAAGAACTTACCACGCAGGCCGGCGTTAATATCGTTGGTTTGGGCGGGGCTTTCAATACCGCTGGCGCAGCATCAGAAGGATTTGATGAACCATTAACAATGGCCCAGGTTCTTGCTATTGTTGATCCTTTTATTGTATAACAGACCAAGCATAAATACAAAGGCATCCTGTTCTGCAGGGTGCCTTTTTTAGTCCCAACCACTCGCCAGCACATCGGCAATATGCATTGTTTTAAGTGGGAGATTTTTTCCTTTGATATACCCATCCAGGTGCATTAAACAACTGAGGTCGGTGGAGATGATGATTTCGGCTTTTGTTTGAGCTGCATTAATTACTTTCTGGTCGGCCATACCGATAGAGATGGCTTCGAACTTTACTGCAAAGCTGCCGCCAAATCCGCAACAGGTTTCTACATCATTCATTTCTGTAAGCTGCAAACCTTTTACATGCGATAATAATTTACGTGGGGCTTCTTTTATTTTACATTCCCGTAATGCTGCACAGCTGTCGTGGTAAGTTGCTGTTGCATTTAATACCGCACCAAAATTTTCTATCTTCAATACATCAGTTAAAAACTCAGTGAATTCGTAAATGCGTTTGCTTAAATCTTTTACCAGGTTATGCTGAGAAGAATTTTCAAAAAGTTTTGCATAATAATTTCTTACAAAACCCACACAGCTTGCACTTGGGGCTACAATATAATCGGCACCTTCAAAATCTTTTATAAATTTACTGCACACTGTTCTTGCTTCATCCCAAAAGCCTGCATTAAAAGCTGGCTGACCGCAACAGGTTTGGTTGGTATTGTACACCACTTCGCAGCAGGCTTTCTCCAGCACTTTAACCATGTTAAAGGCTGTTTGCGGGTAAAGCTGGTCAACAAAACATGGTATAAATAATTGAACTTTCATGCCCCTGTCCCCTAAAAGGAATTAAATATTTTTTATTAAGAAATAACTTTCAAATGTTCATAGTATAAAGTCCCCTTCAGGGGGTTTGGGGGCTTCCACTTATCATCTTCAACGCAGTTATTGCGGCCTCTTCTCCTTTGTGCCCGTGTTTGCCTCCAGTCCTTTCATCAATCTGTTGTTGATTATCTACAGTAAGTACACCAAAAATTGTGGGTACCGGCAGTATCAAATTTAATTGTACTATGCCATCGGTAACTGCTTTGCATACATAATCAAAATGCGGTGTATCTCCTCTTAACACACAACCTAATGCAATAAACACACAGGGC
>NZ_JANPCM010000323.1:0-4202 GCF_031430955.1 Ferruginibacter sp. | reverse complement strand
TAAAACAGAAATAGAGAATCCTGCAATACCAAACCAGCCTAACATTACAGAAATAGTTTCTCCAATTGGAATAGCAAAAGCATGGACCATTGCTGCAAGCGACCAAATAATAATTGCCCAGGCATACCCTTTTTTTGTACCCAGTTTATCGATAATCCTTCCTGCAAACAACATGGAAAGTGCATAACCAAATTGAAACACCGAAGTAATATTTGCATAATCAGTATTGCTCCAGCTAAATCTTTCGGCAAGGTATGGTTGCAGTAAACTCAGCACCTGCCTGTCTAAATAATTTACTGTGGTTGCAAAAAATAACAATCCGCAAATCGTCCAGCGGTACTTACCAATTTTTTCGTTCATATAGCTATGTTGAATATTTTTTAGGCTGAGCCAGCCGAAGAATTATTTTTTACACTCCTTAATTATCGACATCACTTTTTTAGTTTCTTCAATAAGTAAATCGTATTGTTTGTTTGCCATTACTTCTTTACTTACCAGTTTACTGCCCATACCCACAGCGCACACACCGGCTTTAAACCAGCCTTCAATATTTTCTTTACTGGTATCTACTCCGCCGGTAGGCATAAACAACAAGTTAGGAAACAATTCTTTTACCGCACTCATAAATGCCATTCCAATAATATTACCCGGAAAAAGTTTTACCATCTTTGCCCCTAAATTTTCGGCAGCAATAATTTCAGTAGGCGTCATACAACCAGGCACCCAAAGCATATTATTGACATCAGCAACTTTAGCCACACTTTCTACAAGGCCCGGGCAAATGATATAGTCACAACCGGCATCAATAAAAGTTTGTGCCATCTCGCCATTCTTAATAGTGCCTACTCCCAAATGCATATCTTTCAACTCTGTTTCGCAAATCTTTTTCATGGCCTTAAAGTTTGCTAAAGCAGCTTCGCCCCTGTTGGTATATTCCACTGTTCTTACACCGGCACTGTATAATGCCTGCAACAATTCAACACTGGTTTGGGTATCTTTATTAAAATAGAGGGGTAACATTCCCTGTTGCGGAATTAGTTGCAGCAGTACATCTTTTTTCATATTGCTTATGGTTTTATCGTTCAACAATATTATTTTAATTTAAGCACAAGCACATAAATAATTACGCAAACGTTTCCGTAAATTTAGTTATAATTAAAATAGTATTCCTTGTTCATTAAACAATTAATAATCATCTTTGAGGCCAAAAATTATCTTTCATCAGAATTAATATTTAACGATGCTAAAAAAAGTTGTTACTCTTGGAGAAATTATGTTGCGTTTATCTACTCCCGATTTTAAACGTTTTGTACAAGCCGATTCCTTCGATGTTACCTATGGCGGTGGCGAAGCAAATGTTGCCGCTGCAATTTGTAACTATGGCGAAAATGGGACTTTTGTAACCAAAGTACCCAGCAATCCCATCGGTCAATCAGCAATAAATCATTTGCGCCGCTATGGTGTGGATACACAATATATTGCCCGTGGTGGCGACAGGCTGGGAATTTACTTTTTAGAAACCGGCGCATCTATGAGAGCATCGCAGGTAGTGTACGACAGGGCTGGCGCTTCTATTGCCGATGTTGACATAAGCGAATTTGATTTTGATAAAATATTAGATGGTGCCGATTGGTTTCATACCACCGGTATTACACCGGCATTAAGCGATAAAGCTGCGGCTTTAACAATGGCGGCATTAAAAGCAGCTAAAGCAAAAGGCATTACCACCAGCATCGATTTAAATTACCGTAAAAAATTATGGAGTAAAGAAAAAGCACAACAGGTAATGACGGAATTGTGCCGCTACGTAGATGTGTGTATTGGCAACGAAGAAGATGCTGATACCTGCTTAGGTTTTAAAGCCGCACATACTGATGTTACCAAAGGTGAATTAAACCTTGATGGTTTTAAAGATGTGTTTAACCAGATGCAGGCAAAATTTAATTTTAAATTTATTGCATCTTCTTTAAGAGAAAGCTACAGTGCCAGTGATAATGGCTGGAGTGCACTGGTGTATGATGGCAAAGCTTTTCATCACACCAAAAAATATAATGTACGCATTGTTGACCGTGTAGGCAGTGGCGATAGTTTTGCCAGCGGTTTAATTTACGGGCTGGTTACCGGTATGAGTACGGCTGATGCTGCTGAGTTTGGCGTTGCTGCAAGTGCATTAAAGCATACCATACCCGGCGATTTAAATCATGCTACATTAAGTGATGTGAAGGAATTGATGAAGGGTGATGGCAGCGGAAGGGTGCAACGGTAAAGACCCCTGTCTCCTAAAGGGGAACTAAAATTGTTACATCATTTGAATTATTCTTAGCGTACGATTACAGTTTGCTTCTTTTTTTTGAACCAGACTGCAAACATAATTTAGCTTCATTGGTCTAGCCTAAGGCGAGACACTCTTTTACTTTTAGTTCTTTATTCAACAAATTAAATTCGGAACGTTTCAATTAATTGAAACGCCGATTATTTTATAACCTTTAAAACTAAGTTCCCCTTTAGGGGACAGGAGTATGATCATCGACACATTATCCAACGCATCCAAATACACCAGCCTTCATCCTTTGTTTGCAAAAGCATTTGAGTACATCAACAGTACCGACCTTGCAAATATTGAAATGGGTAAATACGAAATAGCCGATGGTTTAAAAGCTATCTTCTCTGATAAACCTGGCATGTCGGCAGCAGAATCAATTGCCAAGTTTGAATGCCATGATAAAAACATAGACATACAATTTTGCATTAACGGCAAAGAAACTATTGGGTGGAAGCCACGCCATATTTGCACTGCACCCAAAGGCGATTACAATCCTGAAAAAGATGTAAGCTTTTTTAACGATGTTCCTGATATGTATTTTCAATTAACCAATGGGCAGTTTGCCATTTTTTTTCCGGAAGATGTGCATGCACCAATGATTGCGGCAGATGAAAATTCGATACGAAAATTAGTAATTAAAGTTGCAATATAGTTTTAAAAAGGCCTTTATCAAGAATGTTTTTTTATTTGTTGCAGTGCAAAAAAAATAATTTCAGCCAGGTATAAACCAAAAGAAATATTTTACGAATTTTTGTGTCTTCCCTTCAACACTTCAATAACATCATTCAGCGAAAAATTTTTTGCCCGCAGTAAAATCATGTAGTGAAATAACAGATCGGCCGCTTCGCCTAAAAACAATGCTGCGTTATCGTCCTTTGCTTCAATAACTGTCTCCACCGCTTCCTCTCCCACTTTTTGTGCAATTTTATTTATGCCTTTTGCAAATAAAGAACTGGTGTAAGATTTATCGGTAGGATTATTTTTTCTGTCTTGTATAATTTGCTCCAGCTCCAGTAAAAAATTATCGGTTATATTTTTTTCATTCCAGCAGGTATCGGCGCCGGTGTGGCAGGTGGGGCCTAGTGGTGTTGCTTTAATGAGTAAGGTATCATTATCGCAATCAACTTTTATATCTTTCACTAATAAGTAATTACCGCTCTCTTCTCCTTTGGTCCATAACCTGTTTTTGCTGCGGCTGAAGAAAGTTACTTTTTGCAACTCCTGTGTTTTTGCAACAGCCGCTTCGTTCATAAAACCCAGCATCAATACTTTACGGGTTGCATCATCCTGTATTATTGCAGGCACAAGTCCATCTGCATATTTCGTGAAATCAATTACCTCCATCACTTGAAGAGGAGTTTGAATGGTGTTGTTCATTATCGGTATTTTCAGTTTTATTCTTTTTAGCTTCCAGCATTTGAATTAATTCTTCTTCCCGTTTCCAAAATCGTTGCCGTAATTTATCATTCCGTTTTGCCTGCACATTACGCATGTAAATAAAAATAAGTAATGCAATTATTGCCGGCGATATGTATAAATAACGTTCCATTATAATCGGACTGTAATTTTTTCCCCATGTAAATATTGTTTCAAATCCGGTATTTCAATTTCTTTATAATGAAAAATACTTGCTGCCAGTGCTGCGTCGGCATTGGCATTTTCAAATACCGTTTTAAAATGTTCCATCGTTCCGGCACCGCCGCTTGCAATTACAGGCACCGGTAATTCATTTGATAATGTTGCAGTAATATCCAGTGCAAAGCCATTTTTTGTACCGTCATTGTTCATGCTGGTCAATAAAATTTCTCCAGCACCTAAACTAACGGCCTGCCTTGCCCAGTCAACTGTTTTAGTTTCAGTTTTTGTTCTACCTCCATTT
>NZ_JANPCM010000322.1:0-21758 GCF_031430955.1 Ferruginibacter sp. | reverse complement strand
ATATTGCGAGCAGAGAATGGCTTTCATGGACACACCTGATTTTCGGACGCACAAGGGAGGCTGAATGCTTCTTGCCGGATTTGCAGGCGGGCTGGGAACAAGGCTGATGGAAGAAACAGAAGCAAGGCCAAAACCAATGGTAGAAATTGGGGGTAAACCAATTCTTTGGCATATAATGAAGATTTATGAAAAGTACGGCTATGCCGATTTTGTATTATGCCTGGGCTACAAAGCCCAATTTATAAAGCAATATTTTTTGAATTATTTTTTGTACAATTCTGATGTAACTATTGAATTGGAGCAAAACAAAATAGATGTTCATTTCTCCAATACCGAATCATTTAAGGTAACCCTGGTAGATACCGGCCTGTACACCAACACTGCCGGACGTTTAAAAAGAGTTGAAAAATATTTAAACGGAGAACCTTTCATGCTCACTTATGGTGATGGGGTTAGCAATGTTAATCTTGATGAATTGCTGCGGTTTCATCAAAACTCCGGCAAATTAGTTACACTTACTTCAGTAAAAATTCCGGGCAGGTATGGTAATTTAGATACCGATGAAACCGGCACTGTATTGCATTTTGAAGAAAAACCAGATGGCGATGGTATGTGGATTAATGGCGGCTTTTTTGTAATGGAAGCAGGTGTTTTTAAATATTTAGAAGGTAATATGGATAATGTGCAATGGGAAAAAGAGCCCCTGGCAAAAATAGCAAAAGATGGCCAGCTTGCCGCTTACAGGCATCATGGATTTTGGAAATGTATGGATGCATTAAGAGACAGGGTAGAGCTGGAAGAAATGTGGAATAGTGGTAAAGCAAAATGGAAAATCTGGGAATAATCAACATGTTAGAAGCCTATAAAAATAAAAAGATTTTTTTAACCGGCCATACCGGTTTTAAAGGCTCGTGGCTTAGTTATGTACTTTATAATGCCGGTGCTATTGTAAAAGGATATGCGTTGACACCGGATACCGAACCATCTTTATACAGCCTTATTGAGCCTCATATCAAAATTGATTCTGTAATTGCAGACATTAACGATGCCCAAAAATTAGAGGAGGAAATATTGAATTTTTCTCCCGACTTTATTTTTCACCTGGCAGCACAACCATTGGTTAGAAGATCTTACAAAGAACCTTTATATACTTTTTCAACCAATATTATGGGTACGGCCAATGTATTGAATGCGTTGAGAAAATTGCCAACCCCATGCACCAGTCTTTTTATTACTACTGATAAAGTTTACGAAAATAAAGAGCAGGATTATGCATATGGAGAAACTGACCGCTTAGGGGGGTACGACCCATATAGTGCCAGTAAAGCCTGTGCAGAATTAGTGATCAGCAGTTATTGTCATTCCTTTTTTAATACAGCAAATTTTGATCAACATAAAAAAGCGATTGCAAGTGTAAGAGCAGGCAATGTAATTGGTGGGGGCGATTGGAGCGAAGACAGGTTGATACCCGACATAATAAGATCAATTGCCGCAGATAAAGCTATTGTTATCCGTAACCCAAAAGCTGTAAGACCATGGCAGCATGTACTGGAACCCGTTTTTGGTTATTTGCAATTAGCTCTGGCATTAGCTGCAGATGTAAATAAATATGGAGGTGCCTGGAATTTTGGTCCGGCCAATGCAGATAATTTACCAGTTCTGCATATTGCAGAAAAAGCAATTGCAAAATGGGGCAAAGGAGAAATTGATCTGCAGATTGATACTGATGCAGTGCACGAGGCTAACCTGCTGCAATTAGATATCAGTAAAGCCATCAACGAATTAAAATGGAAACCACTGATGGATACGGAAAAAGCTGTTGAGAGAACAATTGTATGGTATAAAACTTTTTATGAGGGCAATAAAACGGCTTCAGCATTAATGAAAGAGGATATTTTATTTTATCAATCGTTATTAAATAAATAGTTGAATCTATTAATCTAAATCCCTTCATTTAAACTTAAAATTACTGATTTAGTCAACAACTCAAATGATAACAAAGCCCATTATTTTACTTACAGGAATATCTGGTTTTTTAGGATCCGCAATAGCTGAAAAACTATCAGAAAAATATACTGTCATAGGATTGGTTAGAAAAAAATCAAATTTGTGGAGGTTGCTGGAAATTAATCAAAACAATATAAAATTATTTGATATTGAATCGCCGGATTTAGATATTGAATTAAATAAATTAAAACCAGATACACTTATTCATTCGGCATGGAACGGTGTGGCAGCAGCAGATAGAGGCGATTGGACAAATCAAACTCAAAATGTTGTATTAACAGCAAATTTGCTTTTACTGGCTAAAAAAATTGGAATAAAAAAAATAATTGGTTTAGGTTCTCAGGCAGAATATGGAGATTTTGAAGGAAAGATTGATGAAACTTTTTTACCCAATCCCCTTTCGGCTTATGGCGCTTCTAAATTGGCCACCATGCAAATCGCACAATCATTTTGCAATTTAAATAAAATAGAATTTATATGGCTCAGGTTGTTTCCTTTATATGGAGAAAGAGAAGATGTAAATTGGTTTATTCCTATGTTAATCCAAAACGCATTACAAAATAAAAGCCTTGACCTAACCGGATGCGAACAAAAATATGGTTACCTGCACATAACTGATTTTACAAAAGCAATTGAAAAGGTTGTAATAAATACTTCAAACGCAGGGGGCATTTATAATTTGTCCTCTCATTTCAGTATTAAATTAAAATCAATAGTTGAGTTAATAATAAAACAAACAAAAACTACCGGTCATTTTAATTTGGGGGCTTTGCCATACAGGCCCAACCAAGTAATGCATATGGAGGGTAACTCAAATAAATTTTACACTACTTTTGATTTTTATGTTACCAATAATTTAGAAGAAAATATCATTAAATTAATTAAATATTATCAATTAAAATACCATCAGAATAATGAAATATCAAGTTCATCAACTAAATAATAAATGCAGGGTTTGTGGCGGCAGTGAGCTGTTTAATTTTTTGCAATTAGACAATATGCCTTTTACCGACGATTTTATCGAAGAAAATAAAAAAGGTACCGAGTTTTTGTACCCCATCAATATTTACTATTGTAAAGATTGTAATACTGTTCAAACCCAACACGATGTAGCCGTGGATGAATATTATGAAGATTATCAGTACTCTGTTGGCGAATCTGCTTTTGCCACTGAATTTATGAATGGTATTGCAAAAGAAGTTTTAAGCAAATATTTTGCAAATGCTTCAAACATCAAAGTATTAGAAATTGGTTCCGGAGACGGAGGGCAGCTGGTGCCTTTTAAAAATTCGGGTTGTAAAGTATTGGGTTACGAGCCTTCTTCATTTTTAGTGGAGGTGGCTGCTCAAAAAGGTGTTCCTTCCGTTCAGGGGCTTTTTAATGAAGCTGCAATACCAAATCTTCCGGATGATTTTAAAGATGTAGATATTATTTTATTGTCATACACATTTGATCATATACCCGACCCTATTGACTTTTTAAATGCTGTTCATAAAATATTAAATAAAGAAAGAGGGATACTGATAATTGAAAATCACGATCTGCAAAAAATATTTGAGCGCAAAGAATATTGTCTTTTTGAACACGAGCATTCAATTTATTTAACTAAACAAACTGCCATTTCATTAGCGAAACAAAATGGTATGGAGGTAATTGATTTTGATGTTTTACCCGAAAATAAAAGAAGGGCTAATTCACTGGTATTTGTAATGACAAAACAAGGATCTGATTTTTCTAATCAGGCAATTAATAAATTTGATTTGCCACAATATAAGGATACCAATTTTTATACTGAACAGGCATCCTTAATTTACAAGGGGATTAATAATTTTGAAACTTATATTAACAATGCAGTATTGCAGGGCAAGAAGCTTGCAGGTTATGGAGCTGGAGGAAGGGGGGTAATGACACTTGCTGCATTAAATAATGCCAACAAACTGGAATACCTGGTAGATAAAAAGCCTAAAAAAGAAAATGTCTTTTCTCCAAAATCACACTTGCCTGTATATAAAATAAATCATTTGGCAACAGAACGTGTTGATGAAGTAATTGTATTCAGCTTTGGATATATGGAAGAAATTAAAGCCGACTTAATTAAATTAGGATACAGGGAAAATCAAATTATTTCAATGTTAAAAATTTTAAACGACTAATAAATGACAAATCAAAACCCACAACTCAATCAGGGATTATATAAAAAAGATGAAGAAGATATTTTTAAAAGTTTGTACGAAGCTTTTAATACGTCCGAATTAACATTGGCTTATAAATTACAGGCATTTCCTCTTTGGGTGCGTCGCCAGGATGTTGCTTATTTTTTAGCAAAATATGAGATATTTAAACAAATAGTAAATGTAAATGGAAGCATTGTAGAGTGTGGTGTTTTTGTAGGTAGTGGTACCTTGTCATGGCTGCATTTTTCTGCTATTTTAGAACCGTATAATCATACCAGAAAAATTATTGGATTTGATACATTTGACGGCTTTCCGGAAATTGACCAGGCAGACAGCCAAACAGGTGTATCAGAACATTTGCATGTTGGCGGGTTAAATGTTTCAAAAAGTATGCTCACTGAATTGCAAAATGTTGTTTCCATTCACGACAAAAACAGGCCATTAAGCCACATCAATAAAGTTGAATTGATAAAAGGTGATGCAAATAATACAATACCAAAGTATGTTGAAGAAAACCCCCACGTTGTAATAAGTTTATTATACCTGGATTTTGATATTTATAAACCTACCAAAACTGCACTCCAGAATTTATTTAAAAGAGTTGTTAAAGGAGGCGTTGTAGTTTTTGATGAATTAAACTGTAAACAATATCCTGGTGAAACTATTGCAATGTTAGAAGAGTTAGATCTGTCTCAAGTGGAGTTAAAACGTTTTCCCTTCACTACTCATTTATCTTACTTCATTAAATAATTGCAATGACTTCAATTGATTTAGTAAAAAAAATAAAAATAGGCTGTCTCGAAATGGTTCATAAGGTAAATGCCTCCCATATTGGAGGGGCTTTTTCTATTGCAGATATTTTAGCCGTTTTATATAATGATATTCTTCAGTATAGCATTGATAATGATAAAGATCCGGACAGAGACAGGGTTTTTTACAGTAAAGGACATTCCTGTTCTTCACTGTATGCAGTTCTTCATTTGATGGGTTTTTTTTCAAAAGAGGTATTGGATACATTTGGGCAAAATAGTAGTTTTTTAACAACTCATGTTAATCATAAAGTTCCGGGAGTTGAACTTAGTACAGGTAGTTTGGGGCATGGCTTATCGGTTGCAACAGGCGTGGCTTTAGCAGGAAAAAGAAAAGGAACTGATTGGAAAGTTTATGCAATTTTAAGCGATGGGGAATTAAATGAAGGATCCAACTGGGAACCTATTTTGTTTGCACCACATCATCAATTAAATAATTTAGTAGCAATTGTTGATTATAATAAGATCCAAAGCTTTGGCAACGTAGCGGATGTTTTAAATCTTCATCCACTTGATCAAAAGTTTAAAGCTTTTGGATGGAATGTAATCGAAATTGATGGTCATAATCATTCAGAGATTTCAGCAGCTTTAAATAAATCAAATTTGCATGCTCACAAACCAACTGTAATTATTGCAAATACAATAAAGGGTAATGGAGTAGATTTTATGGAGCATCAATTATCGTGGCATTATAAAACGCCAGATAAAGAACAAGTAACAAATGCTATTAATCAAATACAAAAATCTTACTGATGAGGACAGCATTTATTAATCAATTAATTGAAGAAGCAAAAACAAATTCCAAAATATTTTTAATAGTTGGGGATCTTGGTTATTCAGTAGTAGAGCCATTTGCCGCAGCGTTTCCCGACAGATTTTTAAATGCCGGAATTGCCGAACAAAACATGACAGGAATTGCAGCAGGGCTTGCAATGGAAGGATACAATGTATTTACTTATTCTATCGGCAATTTTCCAACATTGCGTTGTATGGAACAGATTCGATATGATGTATGTTATCATAATTTAAGTGTAAAAATTGTAGCTGTGGGTGGAGGTTATGCTTACGGAGCCTTAGGTGTATCTCATCATACAACTGAAGATATAGGTATGCTGCGTACCATACCAAACCTAACTGTATGCGCCCCCGGTGATCCTGCAGAAGCAAAACTTATAACATCTCATTTTTGTAATACTAACCAGCCTGGTTACCTCCGTCTTGGAAAAGCAGGGGAACCAATTATACACTCCTCTGCAGCTGCAATAAGTTTCGGCAAAATATTACCTGTTATTAATGGAACGGGTACAGCTGTGCTTGTTACAGGGAGTATTCTTTCTTATGCAGTAAATTATATTAAGGAGCACAACCTTAACTGGAGCTTGTACAGCGTGCCGGTAATTAAACCTATGGATGTAATTTCATTGTCTGATATTGCTAAAAAGTATTCGCAGCTTATTACAATGGAAGAGCACCAGCAAAGCGGGGGATTTGGCAGTGCGGTATTAGAAACATTAAATGAAATTCGCAACCGCAAATTGATTGATTCCATCCCATCATTAAAAATAATTGCAATTCCCGATAAATTTATCGGTTATGCAGGTACACAGGATTTTTTAAGAAAGGAAGCAGGATTGATACTGTAATAAATAATATGCAGCTTAAAATAATTATTCTATAAAATTGATGATGGGAATTATTAGAAAAATTGCTTCAAAATTTGGTTTAGATAAAGCCATTGCTTTTACTTCCTCTGCCAGTGTTTTAAGCGCTTTAGGAAATGTTATTTCTGTTATTTTAGTTGTAAAATATTTAACGGGTATTGAGCAGGGGTTTTACTATACATTTGGAAGCATTGTTGCTATTCAGATATTTTTTGAGTTGGGCCTAAATGGAATTATTACCCAATACGTTGCTCACGAGGTATCGCATCTGCAATGGGAAAGCGACCATAATTTCAGCGGAGAATCAAAGTATATTTCAAGGTTATCATCACTCTTGCATTTTAGCTTAAAATGGTACGTGTTTTTTGCCTCCCTCTTAATTGTCTCATTAATTGCAATAGGGTACTTTTATTTTAATAGATATAATACCACAGGCGGAACCGTAAGTTGGGTAGCACCCTGGATTCTGCTCGCTGTAGGTACGGGAATTAATTTGATCATCTCCCCAATTATTGCTTTTTTACAGGGGCTGGGTAAAGTAAAAGAAATAGCCAGAATTCAACTAATACTGCAAATTTTCAAACTAACAATAGTTTGGGTAGGGTTGATTGCAGGCGCAAAATTATATGTGTTGGGGCTGGGTAGTTTTATGGGAATTCTTATTTATACTTTATTTATAGCCTATAAATATAGAAAATTACTCGCCAATATCTGGCAAACAAAAATCATCGAAAGGGTACATTACCGAAAAGAGATATTTCCATATCAATGGAAAATAGCAATAAGCTGGATCAGTGGTTATTTTGTTTTTCAACTTTACAATCCTGTATTGTTTGCTACCGAAGGGCCAATTGTTGCCGGGCAAATGGGTATGACGCTTGCTGCCCTTGGTGGGGTATCATCTATTACTCTTGCATGGATCACCACCAAAATACCAACCTTTTCAGGGCTTATAGCACAAAAAAAATACATTCAGTTAGATATACTGTTTAATAATACCGTATTGCAAACTTTTGTATTAAATGTAATATTGCTTACGGGAATGTTTGCTGTTATTTTTGGAATACGCTATTTTAATATTACAATTGAGGGAAAGCATTTAGGAGATAGATTTTTACCCTATCTGCCTATGTTATTTATGATGTTACCTATTCTTTTAAATCATATTATTTCTGCCTGGGCAACTTATCTCAGATGTCATAAAAAAGAACCTATGATGGTACTGAGTATTGCAATGGGGATAGCATGTACTTTGTCTACCGTTTTGTTAGGAAAATATTATGGCGTTTTGGGAATGACCACAGGGTATATGATTTTGTGTGCGGTAAGTTTTATCTGTACTTATTTTATATTCATTAATAATAAACGAAAATGGCATCAATAATTTCTGCCTTCACTATATTTGTGGTTAATTTTTAAATTCCGTTAGCCACATTCCCCCAATAATATTAAATGGATATACATTCTGCAACATTAACATCCGATACATTTGTTGATGCAAATAAACCTGTTTTGTCCCTTTGTATACCTACTTATAATAGAAGAGATAAACTTGCCCGGCTTCTAAATGGTTTACAACAGGATCTGAGAAAAGCAGCGGGTAAAATAGAAATTTGTATATCGGATAATGCCTCTACAGATGGTACAAATGAATTTTTAATGGGGTTATCTGCGCAAAAATACATTAGCGTATTCAGGCAATCAGAAAACCTGGGATTTCGTAAAAATTATACTACGGTCTATTCTATGGCCAGGGGTAATTATATTTGGACCCTTGGCGACGATGATGTTGTTGTAGAAAATGGATTGATGAAGCTTTTACAATTATTGGAAAACGTATCACCCGGTTATGTCTATGTTCATATCGCATCAGTAGATAGTAATTTGCCAAATTATTTTCAGCATATCAAGCCAGGAAAATATCCTGAAAAAATATTGTATTCGATGCTTTGTGATGATGGCCTGGATATGTTTGGGTTTATAGGTTCACATATTTTCCTAAAATCTTCTTATGATATTCTAACAGGTAGTGATGATGAAGTAACTGGTGGCTGGCCCCACCTGGCATTGTTATTGGCCGTTTCGGAAAATTTAAAATCTTTTTTGGTTACAGAACCACTTGCCCGGCAAATTTCAGATGGTCTCTTTTGGTCTTCTACAAACTGGGTGCTGGTTAATATGAAAAAAATAGACATATTGAGTATTTACAAACCAAGGTGGTCTGATAAAAATTTTAAGTTCTTTTTTCTATCAAAAAAAACAATTTTATCCAAAGGCTCTATAGTAAATTTATTGAACGCAAAAATATTAGAACCGGAAAGATTTTCTGAAATAATTGATAAATCTAATTATTATTTCAAAATATGTAAGGGTACTTTGAAATTTGTACTCTTTTTGTATTTAGTATTAATACTGTTTATAAAATATTTTCCAATCAGCTATATGATAAGAACATTTAAACCAGTTTATTATAAAAGTAAAATGAAGGAATATGAAGATATGCAAAAAGAAAAATCTGCAAATGAGGGATATTCAAGAGATCCTTCAGTTTAAATAATGTTTATAAAATAAGCAAAGGCTAATGAAAATTCCGGGAATTATTAATGATTTATCGCTCCAATCTTGCCAATACACTTTGGCTAATAAGGCAGTTATTCTTCAAAGCCCTTGCTTAAATTGCAAGAAAAATACAAAACAGTCTAATCTCCTAATACAGCTTTAGTAAACAAAATATTATTATTTCAACTTAAATATAAATTATGTTTCCATCTTTTTACAACAGAAAAAGAAATGAGCCCTTTATCAATAAAGACAACCGGTTATTTTCTGGTGAAAAAGAAATACCAGAAAGAAAAGGGATAAAATATTTTGCTGATACAAATACTTACGCTTCTTTGTTTGGCGATCAGTGGAAGCACTATAAAAAAACACAGCTGGATTCATATTCGGGTTCACCAATTACCGAAACAAGGCTTAACCGGTGTTTAGGTAATTTAAAAGATAACCTGGGAGGAAAACTTGTATTAGAAGCCGGTTGCGGGGCAGGAAGATTTACTGAAGTATTATTGAAAAAAGGAGCCATATTAGTATCATCTGATTTAAGCTCCGCAGTTGAAGTTAATTTGGAAAATTTTCCAAACACAGATAACCATTTGGTAATTCAGGCAGATATTAATGATATGCCTTTTGCCGATGAAACATTTGATGTGGTAGTTTGCCTGGGCGTAATTCAGCACACACCTGATACCGAAAAAACTATTGAGGACCTGTATAAATTAGTGAAAAAAGGCGGAACACTTGTTATAGATCATTATACATTTGATAAATCAAATTATTTAAGAACTGCGCCACTTTACAGGGCGTATCTACGTAAAAAAACAGCTGCCTACACAATACCTTATACACAAAAATTAATAAAAAGATATTTACCCCTGCATAAAAAATTTGCTCACAACAAATTAATGAGTGTATTGCTTAACCGTTTTTCGCCGGTCATATCCTATTACACTGCTTTTCCTCAACTGAATGATGCACAACAGCAGGAGTGGGCACTGCTGGATACACATGATTCATTAACGGACTGGCATAAAAGATTTAGAAATAAAAAGCAAATTTCAACCACACTTGAAAAACTTGGAGCAGCAGAAATATGGTGTGAGTATGGGGGTAATGGTGTAGAGGCCAGGTGTAAAAAACCGTAAAAAAATTGAGATAAAAATGAAAATATTACATGTACTATATTCTGGGTTAGGCGGACATGGAAATGTTTTTTTTTCGATGGTAAGTGCGGATAAAAAAAAAGAGTTTGAGTACGAAGCACTATTTAACGGTGTAGAAGATGTGAGGGAAGAATACAAAGAAAAGTGTACCAAATACAATATTGCCTGGGATGTAATAAAGAAAAAACCAGGTTTAGATATCAGTTATTATATTCAGTTGTATAAAAAAATAAAGAGCAGTAAAGCAGACTATATTTTTTTACATGGCGGCAATGCTATTATTCCCGCCCGTTTGGCAAAATTATTCTCTAACAGTATAAAAATTATTTTGGTAAGAGAAACGCAGGCAAATCATTTAAAAACTAAGGCCGATTGGATAAGGCTTTCTTTATGTATGATGTTTGCCGGTAAAATGGTTTATTTAAGTGATGAATATAAAAGCCAGATAAAAAATACATTAAAATGGTTATTCAGGACAAAATATACATTAGTTATTCCCAACGGTATCGACCTGGATATTTTTAATCCTGCTGCAAAAAAAGATAACTCATCAATAGTGTTGGGTATGCAAAGCAGGTTAATTGATATAAAAGATCATACAACGCTGCTCAAAGCATTTGCATTGTTAAACAGTAAAGCATTTAATCTTCCGCTAAAATTGTATTTGGCCGGAGATGGGGCCTGCAAAGA
Organism: Ferruginibacter sp.; assembly: GCF_031430955.1. Classification (GTDB taxonomy): domain Bacteria; phylum Bacteroidota; class Bacteroidia; order Chitinophagales; family Chitinophagaceae; genus Ferruginibacter. Next base: position 10,698 of record NZ_JANPCM010000322.1, on the reverse strand, counting down.
TGAATTAATTAATACAGCGGAGCGTTTAGGTATAACAAATAACACTTATTTTTTAGGTATGATTGATGAAAAAGACGTAGTTAATTTTTTAAATTCATTAAATATTTATATTCATGCATCTTTAGGAGAAACAATGAGTACAGCAATTATGCAGGCGATGGCATGTGGTAAACCTGTTGTTGCATCAGATGTGGCGGGCATAAATAATATGATAGAAAATAATGTAAACGGGCTGCTGGTACCGGTAAAAAATGAAATTAAACTGGCAGCAGTTTTGGAAGAATTGATTATTAATTTAGATGAAGGGGAGCGTTTGGGAAAAGCTGCGTTATTATTTGCTGAAAATAATTTCTCTAATTTAACTATGTTTGAACGCTATAAACAAGCTTTTTTATCATGAAAATTCTTCATTTAATATATACGCATGGAATAGCCGGAGCTGAAAAATATTTGCTCGATCTTTTGCCGGGGCTTAAAGAATATGGGATACATGGTGAAGTAATGTGTGTATGCCCCCCTGTTCATAAAAATAAAGTTCAGCTTTACTGTAACAGGTTAAATGAAAAAGGAATTACCACCGAATTAATACCCACAAGCAGAACAAATATTTTAAATGTTGCTAAAAAAGTTAACAGGTATTGTATTGCAAATAATATAAAGATCATCCATTCGCATTTATTTAATTCTGATGCAATTGCTGTTGCTGTAAAAATTTTCTTTAATAAAAAAATACAATTATTATCAACAAAGCATGGATATAAAGAATCTTACTTTATTAAAAATACCGACAGCATTGGTAAAATAGAATATAACCTTTATTATTTTATTACAAAATTTGTAATTAGTAAAATAGATCATAATGTAACAATAAGTAAAGCAATTGCTGATTTGTATTATAATTTAAAACTAACGCCTAAAAAAATGGCCTTCATCCATCATGGCATAAGCGTTGATAAAAAAATAATTAAAGAAGAAGGGGTAAAATACAGGAAATTTTCTCCCCAGATAATAATTGTTGGAAGGCTTACTAAAATAAAAGGCCATGCTTATCTTTTTGATGCCATGCCAAAGATTATTGAACAATTTCCCACTGTTCAGTTGCTGGTAATGGGCGAAGGAATAGAACATGATGCTCTTAACATAAGAGCGGAAAAACTGGGCATACAAAAAAATATCAGTTTTATGGGATTTCAGGATAATCCTTATGCCTTTATTGAACAGTCAGACATTATTGCGCTGCCCTCTTTATACGAACCCTTTGGATTAGTTTATATAGAATCTTTTGCTTTAAAAACACCGGTAGTGGCATTTGATGTACAGGCTTGTAACGAAATAATTGTACATAATGAAACGGGTATTTTGGTTAAGGCAAAAGATAGCAAAGGATTGGCAACAAGCATAATTTCCTTATTACAAAACCCTACTGAACGAAACAGGCTTACAGAAAATGGCTACCGGAAATATGTTAGTTATTATAACACTGCAAGAATGATAAAAGATACTGCGGATTGGTATAATCAATTACAAATTGCGGTTAAATAAATTACTCACTCCTGTTTTTCTCCATTAGTTTAGAAAAAATTGCTACCAGCATAAAATAGTAAAAGGGCAGCAGGATAATTTTATACCTTGTCATGGTACCAAAATTAAAAGTTGTAAAGCCAATGATAAGGGCAAAAAGGATGGATATGATGAAGCAAAAAAGAATTAATTGATTGGAGAAAATGATCCTGAAAAACCCTACTACCCGGGTCTTTAATAACAGATAGAGTGTTACTAATAATAGTAAAGTTGACTCCAGGGCGGTAAACAGTATAATAATTTTTTTACTTTCCCATAAAAAAGGCCTGAACAGGCAAGACAAAATAACCCCAGGGCTTTTAATAATCATGCTGCTTAAAGATGGATCGAAATTACCCAACTCAAAACCAGCCTTACTGGTTTCATCTTCATTTTGAATGTTTTGGTAATTTTGTTGATTTGACTTTACCTGGCTATAAGACTCTTCTACCAGATCGTTAATTTGTGTAGAAAAATCTGCGAATGCAATAACGAAACCGCTAAAAATAAGAAATAAAAGTATAACTATCAGCCTCACCAATAAGTTTTTTAGCTGCAGCACATAACGTACAAAAACCACTACCATAATACTTACTGCCAAAATAATAATGATATAGCTTTTTATAATAGAAACAAGATAAATGAGAAAGGGTAAAATCAGCCATTCCCTGAAACTAATTTGTTTTTTTATAATGTTCTTATACAAAATGTGAACAATAAACCCCATAGCCCCAAGGCAAACAGAATCTTTCATTAAACCACTGCCCCAAAACCATATTGAGGGACTGTACAATACGGCATAAGCCAGCATAGTTTGATTTTTACCTTTATTATAATCATTAAAAACCTGGAACAATTTCCATTGCCCTGCAAAAGAAAATAAGCCAAAGAAAAGTGAAATGATCATGAATTTATTAAAAGAAATAAAAGAAAGCAGTGCTGAAATTTTCATTATGGCGTTGGCAGAAGTTATTCCCGTATAACCCGAAAAGTTCATGTCGCCAACCTCGGTATTATACCATTGTTGAAATTCGGCTGAAGAAACAAAAAAGTATTTTATATTACCCAGGTTTTGTACTAATTGATCATGAATGAAATCGCTGCCTTTATAATAAGTAAACGAATCTCCGTACCCATAATAATACTGCACTAATAAAGAATAAGTAACTGAACCAAACATCCGTAAAACAAAGGCGATGAAGAAGATCTTCTTCATGTTGAAATCTGTAAAAAAAGCTGCTTTTTTCTTTACGAAATAATAAAAAATCCCAAGGTAAACGGGTAATAAAATAAAATCGTAGATGGTTATTATCTGCATCGTATTGCTGGTGCTGGTTTAAGAAATAAATCTTGCGCAAAAAAGTAAACTGTAAAACTGCTGCAATATAAACAATACTTGTTTACCGTTACAATGCAGGTAAACCGGGTCTTATCAAAATAAATAGCAAACTAAATTGTTTAATCTAAGGGCTTTTTGCAATAAAAAATATACTATCCCGTTATAAGTCTTATCCAATTAATAAGCACTTATGAATCAGGCAATTCCTTTAGTAAACCCGTTTACTCAATCTCCCATGCAAAAATCTGCACTGGGGCTTTTAGACAATCTTTCTACTATTTTCCCTTATAAAAATGGCGCCTATCGTATAGTGCAGGAAGATAATTATACACAAAATTTTGGATACCAGTGGAACAAATTTGCGGCTACGCAAATTGACAGGGAACAAAAAAATACCCAGCTAAGTTTTAATCGTTTTTTTGCTGTTACGGGTTGGGCAAAAGAAAATTTACAAAACAAAAATATTTTAGAAGTGGGCAGCGGTGCCGGCAGGTTTTCTCAAATTGTGCTGGACCATACACCCGCTAATTTATACAGCGTTGATTACAGCAATGCCGTAGAAGCCAATTTTAAAAACAATGGTCATCATCAAAACAGGTTGCAGCTTTTTCAGGCAAGTGTGTATGAAATGCCATTTGCCAAAGCACAATTTGATAAAGTGTTTTGTTTTGGTGTAATACAGCATACACCCGATGTGCAAAAAACGGTGCAATCATTAATTGAAATGGCAAAGCCGGGGGCAGAAGTTATTGTAGATTTTTATTGTGTAAATGGCTGGTGGACAAAATTACAGGCCAAATACATTTTCAGGCCAATAACAAAAAAATGGAGCAATGAAAAGCTGCTGAATAAAATTGAAAAAAATATTAACTGGATGATAGCCGCCACTACCTTTTTTAATAAAATTGGTATTGGTAAATTTATAAACAGGTTTATTCCCATTTGTAATATTAAAGGTACTATCCCTCTTGGCTTATCAAAAAATGAACTGCGGGAATGGTGTATTTTAGATACGTTTGATATGTTTAGCCCTCAATACGACCAGCCTCAAAAAATTGCTACCGTAAAAAAATGGTTTAATAAAAATGGTATGCAACAGGTTTGGGGAGGTGAGGTTTATTACGATAATTGTGTGGCTTATGTTGTAAAAGGGATTAAGAAATAACCCAGCTTACTTACCACAACCTTCCGGACTAATTACTTCTCAGCTAATTTGTTTAATCTTTGCAGTAAGCAAATCCTCTTCATTAAGCAAAATGAAAAAAAAAATTATTCATTTTATTTTTAACCTTGGCCGGGGCGGAGCCGAGACCATGATGGTAAGGGTAATTAAAGAACTGCCCGAGTATGAACATGTAGTGGTTACACTTTTCCCTGTAAATAATTTTGGCAGCGAACTGCAATGCGATAAACTTATTTGTATTAACCTTTCTTCATTATTTTCGCTGCCTTTTGCAGTTTTTAAATTTAGGGGTATTGTAAAAAAAGAAAAACCTCATTTAGTGCATACTCATTTATTTTGGCCAACTATTATTGCAAGGCTTTCGGTAAGTCATAAAATTCCGGTAATAACTACTATTCATGCCTTTATCAAATCTTCTGTAGAATATAAAAAATGGTATGCCCGGGTTTTAGATAAGTTTACTTACCAACTGCGTAAAAATATTATCATCGCCGTGGCAAAAGGCGCAATGGATGAATATTTTTCTTTGCTTAAATTAAAACCTTACAAGGCATATATACTTTACAATTTTGTAGATGTTAACCGTTTTAATGCTGCAGTTGCCGGTCCCAAACAAACTTCTCCGGTATTCAGGGTGGTTTCTGTAGGCGCATTAAGGGTACAAAAAAATTATCTGTGGTCGATAAGTGCGTTCGAAAAATTAAAGAACGAAAATATAGAGCTGCATATTTATGGCGCCGGAAATATGCAGGATGAGATACAAAAAAAAATAAATGAAACCGGGGCAAAAGTGATATTAAAAGGAGAAGTAAAAAATATTGAAGTCATTATTACACAGTACGATTTATGCCTTATGGCATCTTTTTATGAAGGGTTTTCTTTGAGTGTACTGGAAGCAATGGCAATGAACATGCCTTTGCTGTTAAGTGATATCCCATCGTTTAGGGAACAGTGTGAAAATACTGCTGTTTATTTTTCTCTTACTGATGAAAATGACCTGCCCAAAAAATTACTGGCCCTCAGTAAAACAACTTTGGAACAATTAAAAGCAATGGCAGAAAATGGAAAGCAAAGGGCCATTGAAAACTTTACGCTGCCGCAGCATATCAAGGGCCTGCGTACTATTTATTCAGAAGCATTAAGCAACGGGGTTTAGGAAATGGTCAATCACTTTTTTTAATAACATACACCTACCTTTGACGGATTAAAAAATTGCTATAAATTATGTGCGGAATTTCAGGGTTTGCAGATTTTAATAAAAGAACTGCAAAGGAAACTTTAGAAAAAATGAACCGTATTCTTTCCCATCGTGGTCCCGATGGTGAGGGGTATGGCATTTACAATAATGATACTGCTGCAATTGGCCTTGGCCACCGCCGGTTAAGTATTATTGATTTAACAGAGGGTGGGAGCCAGCCCCAAACTTATCAATCGCTTCACATAACATTTAATGGCGAAATTTATAACTATGCCGAAATAAAAAAGCAACTTGAACAAAAAGGCCATCAATTTCACAGCCACAGCGATACCGAAGTAATATTGCATGCTTACGCCGAATGGGGCAGTGCAGCTTTGCAACAATTTATCGGCATGTTTGCCTTTGCAATTTATGATGAGGCCAAACAAAAAATATTTGCCTGCAGGGACCGGGCAGGTGTAAAACCGTTTTTTTATTACTGGAAAAATAATTTGTTTTTATTTGGCTCCGAACTAAAAGCTCTTATGCAGCACCCCGAATTTGCAAAAGAAATTAATACAGATGCAGCAGCAGCTTACATGCAATATGGATATGTACCCACTCCGCATTGTATTTTTAAGGACACACATAAATTAAAACCCGGGCATTTTTTAGAGCTGGATGTAAAAAGTAAATCAATACACACACAGCAATACTGGAATGTTTATGATGCTTATAATCAACCCATTTTAAAAATAGATTTACCCGATGCTATTACAGAAACAGAAAAATTACTGACCAACGCATTTCAATACCGCATGGTAAGTGATGTGCCGGTAGGTGTTTTTTTAAGCGGCGGATACGACAGTGCCTGTGTAACAGCATTACTACAGGCAAATAACACCGAAAAAATAAAAACATTTACTATTGGTGTGCCTGATGCAGGATTAAATGAAGCACCCTACGCAAAAGAAACTGCCGCACTGTTAGGTACCGATCATACAGAATATTACTGCACTCAAAAAGAAGCCCTTGAAATTGTGCCGGAATTACCATTTTTTTATGATGAACCTTTTGCCGACAGCAGTGCCATACCCACCACCCTGGTAAGTAAAATTGCCCGGCAAAAAGTAACGGTTGCCTTATCGGCTGATGCAGGTGACGAAATTTTTGCAGGCTATAACCGGTACGATTATTTAATGAAATACGGCGAAAGGATAAAAAGGATACCAGGCTTTATGCGTAAGTCTGCTGCAGCCCTGATGGATGTTATCCCGGCGGATGCGATACCTTATTTTAATAAAAAATATCTTTTTCACAGCAGGTACGAAAAAGTAAAATCATTGTTTAAAAATCCAACAGAACAAAATATTTTAATGAGCCTTACCTCGCAGATGAATGCTAAAGACCTTGCCGGGCTTTTTAAAACTGCAATAAAACAAATACCTACAGCCTTTGACAGTACAGAATTAAAAAAAGAAAATTTTAGTACACTTTCATACATGATGGCAATAGATTATCAAACCTATTTGCTGGATGATATTTTACAAAAAGTTGACCGGGCCGGCATGAGTGTAAGTTTGGAGGGAAGAGAACCTTTTTTAGACCATCGTATTATTGAGTGGGCTGCTAAATTGCCTATGGAATACAAATACAACAATGGGATTAAAAAATTTATTATAAAAGAAATTGTACACAAGTACATACCCAAAAAAATGATGGACAGGCCAAAAATGGGTTTTGGTATCCCCATTGCAGATTGGCTGCAAAACGACTTAAAACCTTTTGTTAATAAATATTTAGATGAAAATTTTATTGAAAAGCAAAATATTTTTAACAACAGCGAAATACAGCGCATAAGAAAATCTTTTTACCAGGGTAAATCTGAAAGAGCAGAAAAAATCTGGTATTTATTAATGTTTCAGATGTGGTACGATAAATGGATTAACAATAATTAAGTTAAGTCATATTTGTACCATAAATTAAAACACTCTTAAACATCAGTTACAGAAACGCTTTTATAAATTTGCCAAAGCAGACTGCCATAAAATATTTTAAAAGCCCTGCTGTAAAAGCACTGGGTGCATATACATTCACTAATTTTTTTGGAAAAGGGATAGCATTTTTATTGCTGCCCTATTTTACAAATGTACTCAGCAGGCAGGATATGGGTACGCTCACTTTATTCAGCGGTGCAATGCTTTTTTTAATCCCCTTTATTTCAATGGGTTTTTTGCAAAGTGCCGATGTGGAATATTTTAAACTGAACAAAAAAGAATTCCGAATTTTTTTTTCAAGCAGTTTATTATTACCAGTCAGTATATTTCTCTTATCTCTGGTTGTATTTTATTTTTTCAAGGAAGTATTAATTGATAAATATAAATTTCCTGCAAGTTTTGTATGGGTAATACCTGTTGTTACTTTTTTATCTTTTATAAGCCAGCTTGCAGTTAACATGATACGCAACGAAGAGAATAAAAAACTTTTTATGTTGGTAGTACTGGGCCGGTTGCTGCTGGAAATTGGGTTAGCTGTTTTACTGATTAGCGCTTTAAAGTTAGCATGGCAGGGCAGGGTTATTGGTATTGGTGTTTCGTTTGCAGTAATGGGTATGTATGCTTTTTACTTTTTTATAAAACGAAATTATATATTCGGGCAAATAAATAAACAGTACCTAAAAGATGAATTGCTCTTTAGCGTACCCATAATAATAATGCAGTTCAGTGTTTTTTGTATGAATTATTCTGATAGTTTTTTTCTTGCTCATTTTACCAGCGATGGTAATGCCGAAGTGGGGGTTTATGGAATTGCCTGCGTATTTGCATCAATCATTCTTACACTTTGCTCCGCATTGCTGCAGTATGTTCTTCCTAAAATATACCAACTGCTGTCTCAGCCTGTAATAAGTTACGAATCCATTAAAAAACTTTTTGTAATGTATCTTGGCATTCTTACTGCCGGCCTTATTGCTTTACTTCTTTTTGTACCTTTTGCTTATAAATTTATTATCAATAAAAATTACCTGCCCGGCATTAATTATTATTACCTGTTGTGCATTGGGTATTACTTTTGGGCAATAGCATACTTATTTTTTTCGTTTTTGCTTTATTATAAGCAAAAGCGTAAAATAATATGGCTTTCTATAACTTTTGCCTGTATAAGCCTTGGCAGCAATTATTTTTTTATAAAAAATATGCAATCAGCAGGTGCAGCCATTTCCGTATTTTGTTTTTACTTTATCATTTTAATTATAACTTTAATTTTTACAAGAAAACAAATGCGTTTCCTGTTTTATAAAATTAAATAAACTTTAACCCACTCTCAATGAAAGAATTTCTTTACAAAGTCTTAAATATTGCCACTTTTGGCAGAGGAATGAAAAGAATTGTTAATGGCCATACCTTGAGGCTGCCCACAAGGTTTTATCGCTTTTTTCCAGACAATTACGAGCATGAAAATTTTGAGTTTTTATTTTCCAGTGTAAAAAAGGGGGATGTAGTGCTTGATGTTGGTGCACACATCGGTTTATTTGCAGTAATTGCAGCTCAAACTGTTTCAAAAGAAGGTAAGGTATATGCATTTGAACCCACCCCGGCTACCTACCAGTTATTACAAACAAGCGTAGCTATTAATAATAGTGAAAACAGTATTAAAACTTTTCAAAAGGCGGTAGGCAGTTCCATAGGTAAAATAACTTTTTTTATTTCTGATAATAAAGCTGATAATGCCAACAGCTTAGTTAATTATAAAGAAGACCGGCCACTGCAAGGCATTGATATTGATGTTACCACTATTGATGCCTTTGTAAAAGAACAAAACCTTACCAAAATAAATTTTATTAAAATTGATGTGGAGGGTGCAGAGTATGATGCATTAAAAGGAAGTGTGGAAACATTTAATAAATTTAAGCCTGCATGCATCTTAGCCATACACCCCGAACCAATTAAGGCCAAAGGTGACAGCCTTGAAACAATTTTTGATTTTATTCAACAGCTTAATTATAAAATATTGTATAACAATAAGCCAATAAGCAAAGAAGCATTTTGTGCCAGCACAGATTTACTGGATCTTCATTTGCTTCCTTAACCGGTAAAAATTATGAGCAGCAAAAAAACAATACTGCATATTATTAATTACCTGGGCCGGGGGGGTGCCGAAGTAATGCTGGTAAAAGTGCTTAAAGAATTAAAGGAGTATAATAATATTGTGGTAACATTAAATCCCGAAAACCATTTTGGGGAAGAATTTAAATGCGATTTATATTATTGTCTTAATATGGGATCCTTTGTCAGGTTCCCCTTTGCGGTATTTAAATTACGCAAATTTATAAGGAAACATAAAATTGATCTTATCCACTCCCATCTTTTTAGCGCTACATTGGTTGCCAGGTTTGCTACCCCGGCTAATATACCTTTAATCACTACCATTCATACTAATGTTTCTATATCCAATGACTATAAAAAGTGGTACCTCACCCTGCTTAAAAGTATAAGTTACAAAATGCATAAAAGTATTATTGTGGGTGTTTCAAGTGAAGTATTAGAACAGTATTTTATTTATTTAAAATATAAGCCCTATAAAAAATATTTATTGTACACCTTTACAGATGTAAAAGAAATTGAGAATTTACAAACACCTGCAAATAAAATTAATGAAGGGGTATTTACATTAATTGCTATTGGTGCATTGCGCTACCCTAAAAACCATCATTATCTTATAAAAGCATTCGAAGCTTTAAAAAATGATAATTTTGAATTGCATATTTATGGCGTAGGTGTATTACAAAATGAACTGCAGCAGGCCATTAATAATTCTGGCGTACGGGTAATACTAAAAGGAGAAGTAAAAAATGCAGGCAGGTTAATACCCCAGTACAATCTTTATGTAATGTCTTCCGAATTTGAAGGCTTTTCATTAAGTGTACTGGAAGCGATGGCCATGCAAACACCCATGCTGCTCAGTGATATTCCATCTTTCCGGGAACAGTGTGCAGACACAGCCATATTTTTTGATTTAAAAGATACCACCGACTTTGTAAGTAAATTAAAAAAACTGGCTAGCAATAAGTTATTACAAAGCGAAATTGCAGCTGCGGCAAAGCAAAGGGTAATAAATAATTTTACATTGCAGCACCATATGGAAGGGCTGAGGAAAATTTATACAGAAACTTTAAATAACAAATAGTTGCCGGCACAAAAAAAAGTACTGTTTATTTCTTACGATGGTATGACGGATCCGCTGGGACAAAGCCAGGTAATACCTTATTTGCAGGGATTAAGTAAGTATGGCTATAAAATATTTTTATTAAGTTGCGAAAAAAAGGAAGTTTTTTTACAGAATAAACCTGTAATTGAAAAATTATTATTGCCGTTTAATATTAAATGGATTCCAATAAAATACACTAAAAACCCACCTGTATTATCCACACTAATTGACATT
>NZ_JANPCM010000321.1:0-15026 GCF_031430955.1 Ferruginibacter sp. | reverse complement strand
CTGAGATAGATTTACCAGGGTTAGATGATTTTTCCGGTCATTAACAGATTTAACAATTTGCACCAATAGTTATTTATTAATTTGCCAACATAATATGTTTAGTTTTCAATACATAGAATTTTTATTAGCATTAGCAGGCGTTCCAATTTTGGCATTGCTGTTTTTACTGGCATTAAACTGGAAAAAGAAAACCATAAAAAAAATTGGGGATGAAAGGCTGGTGAAGGAAATGATAAAAAATTATTCGGCCCCACGCTTTGCACTAAAATTTATTTTAATAGTTACTGCTTTTGCATCGGCTGCTTTTGCATTAGCTAATTTACGTTCGCCGCAGGGTGCAGCAAAAGTTACCCGTAATGGTATTGATTTAATGATTGCATTAGATGTAAGCAAAAGTATGCTGGCGCAGGATGTTAAACCATCGAGGTTAGAAAGAGCCAAGCAGGCAATTGGTAAACTGATTGATAAATTAGGTAATGACAGAATTGGCATTGTTGTTTTTGCAGGTAAAGCCTATTTACAAATGCCGCTAACCGGCGATCATGGTGCAGCAAAAATGTATTTATCTTCTGCCACGCCGGATATTGTACCCACACAGGGCACCGTAATTGGCGATGCATTAAAAATGTGTTACGCATCTTTCAACACTAAAGAAAAAAAATATAAATCTGTTATTTTAATAAGCGATGGGGAAGACCACGACGAAGCTGCAACCAAGATTGCAGAAGAAATGGCAACAGAAGGTGTAGTAATAAATACCGTTGGTATTGGTTCACCTGATGGCTCATCAATTTTTGATCCTGCTACCAACCAAACTAAAAAAGATAATGAAGGGAATGTGGTAATTACAAAGCTAAACGAGGCAGAACTAATGAGCATTGCTGAAAAAGGGAACGGTATTTATCAACTCTATAATAATACCGATGCTGTGGTGGCAAAATTGGATGCTCAATTAAATACAATGGATCAGCGAACAGTAACGGAAGATTCGTTGGTGAATTACGAAAGTTTTTTCCAATACTTTTTAGTGCTGTCTTTATTGTTACTTGTAATTGAAATGTTGATTTCGGAAAGAGTAAATGCTAAAAACAAAAAGCAGATGCCGGCTAAATTAGCAACTTTATTGCTTATTGCCATTTGCTTATTGCCGGTTGACACTTTTGCACAAAACGAAAAAGAAATTATAAAAAAAGGAAATGAGGCTTATAGTAAAAACGAGTTTGATAAAGCTGCAACGGAATATCAAAAAGTAACCACTAAAACACCGGAGAATGCGACGGCACAATATAATTTGGGTAACGCATTATACAAAAATAAAAAAACTGACGAGGCAATAAACGCTTACGAGAATGCTTCCGGAAACTTAACAGTAAAAGATGATAAGGGAAAAGCATTTTATAATAAAGGCGTTGTTTTACAGAATAATAAAAAAATACCTGAATGTATTGCTGCCTATAAAAAAGCTTTAAAATTAAATCCGCAGGATGAAGATGCCAGGCAAAATTTACAAAAGGCTTTGCAGCAAATAAAGGAGCAGCAAAAACCTAAGGAGGATCCCAAACAAAAAGAGCAGCAAAAGAAAAAAGAAGAAGAAAAGCAGCAACCCAAGCCTTCTAAAATAACAAAAAAAGATGCAGAAGAAAAGCTGAAAGCTTTATTACAGCAGGAAAAAAATCTGCAGGATAAATTGAGAAAAGTAAATGTGTCTTCACCCAATAAGCCGGAGAAAGATTGGTAATAGCTTACTGCAATAAAGTTAATCAGGGCTGTAAATAATTTTTGTATGTTAATTTCTCTTCGGGTAATTAATGTTTTCTCAAATATTTTACTGGTAATAATTTTATTTAGCTGCAACAGTTCGCCTGCCATAAATTTTAAGAAATCGCCATCACAAAAAAATAGTTTTAAAGTAGCACTTTTGCCTTATGGCAATTTTGATACAGCTTTATTAAGCTATGTTAAAAACGAAACTGCAATTTTTTATAATTGCGAAGTAGTTTTACTAAAATCAGCAGATCTTCCTTCGTTTGCATTTTATCCACTTCGCAACCGGTACAGGGCCGATAGTTTATTAAAGTACGAAAAAAATATTCTTCCTCCGCATGTTGATGCAATTGCTGGGTTAACCAATAAAGATATTTCTATTTCTAATGGAAAAATAACCGACTGGGGCATTTTTGGTTTAGGTATGTGCCCAGGAAAAGTTGGTGTTGTTTCTGTATACCGTTTGCAACGGGCATCTAAAACAGTGGCGCAATTAAAAGAGCGTTTAATAAAAGTTGTATTGCATGAGCTGGGGCATAATCTTGGCCTGCCTCATTGCACCATCAATCCAGCATGTTTAATGACAGATGCAGGCGGCAGTATTAAGCAGGTGGACAGAGAAAATAAATGGTTATGCGAAAGTTGTAAATCTAAACTCAGCAACTAAACTTTAGCTGTTACAAATTGTTACCTTTGCAATCATCATTATAATTAAAAATGTACTGCGAAAGTTTAACTGAATATAAGCGTCTTAAAACAAGAGAAGTAAAAGTGGGTAATCTTTTATTGGGTAATAATCATCCGATAAGAGTACAAACCATGACGACTACTGACACTATGGATACCATGGCAACTGTGGAGCAATCCATCCGTTGTATTGAAGCCGGTGCAGAATTAGTGCGTATTACAGCGCCGTCAAAAAAAGAAGCAGAAAATTTACAACATATAAAAGATGAATTAAGAAAACGTGGGTATGATACACCATTAGTTGCCGATATTCATTTTACACCCAACGCTGCAGAAATTGCTGCAAGAATTGTAGAGAAGGTGAGAGTGAACCCCGGCAATTATGTAGATAAGAAAAAATTTGAACAGATCGAATACACCGATGCTGAATATGCAGAAGAGATTGAAAGAATACGGGAACGCTTTACCCCATTAGTTTTAATTTGTAAACAGCACGGCACTGCTATGCGTATTGGTACCAATCATGGCAGTTTAAGCGACAGGATAATGAGCCGCTATGGCGATACGGCAATGGGCATGGTGGAAAGTGCAATGGAATTTTTGCGTATAGCAAGAGCAGAAGATTACCATCAGATTATTTTAAGCATGAAGAGCAGTAATCCGCAGGTGATGGTGCATGCATATCGTTTATTGATCAATCACATGCTGGAAGAATTTGGTGAATGCTATCCACTGCACTTAGGCGTAACCGAAGCTGGCGATGGCGAAGACGGAAGAATAAAAAGTGCAATTGGTATTGGTACATTATTAGAGGATGGTATTGGTGATACGATAAGGGTTTCTCTTACTGAAGATCCTGAATTAGAAATACCTGTTTGTAAAGATATTGTGAAGCGGTATGCAGCTATTGCGGCATCTCCAATTGCGGATGCTTTAACTTTAAATACATCACGTTTACCTTACTCGCCTTTTGAATATAAAAGAAGAGAAAGTTTTGAAGTAAGTAATATCGGCAATAAACATGTACCGGTTGTGGTTGCAGATTTTAGTAAGTTTGAAAAAATTACTCCGGAAGATTTACAGAACATTGGTTACACTTACGATGCTGCAACAGATAAATGGAATATTGGTGATGCAGCTGCGGATTATTTATATACTTCAGCTCCGCTAGATTTTGCTTTACCGGGAACACTAAAAGTTATTCTTCCTCATATAACCTGGTTGTTAATGATAAATGAAGATCCCAAACATTCTGAAAAATATATTCCAATTTTAGATGCGGATGAATACCTTAATGATTTAATTGTAAAATCGTCGCACATTAATTTTGTAATGATCGATTGTTATTCAGAAAATTCTCCCGACCAGCAACTGGTAAAATTATTTGCAAAAATTAAAGCAGATAAAACTGCTGTACTTTGTTTAAGTTCTACCAATAAAAATGCTATGCAAAGTATTCGCAGCATGTTTGTGGAGCTGGCGTATAATGAAATAAAAAATCCTGTAATAATTATTTGCGACAGCAACGATGCAACAATAGAAGAAAGTTTAATTCACTATTCCATAGAAGCAGGAGGTTTATTGCTGGATGGGTTTTGCGATGGCGTATGCTTTGGATATCAATACGGAAACAAAACTATTGCTCCGCAAACAAAAATATTAAATTCCATTGCATTTGGAATTTTACAGGCCACCCGTACCAGAATCTCTAAAACAGAATACATCAGTTGCCCCAGTTGCGGCCGTACATTATTTGACCTGCAGGAAACCACTGCAAAAATTCGTGCAGTTACCAATCATTTAAAAGGTGTGAAGATTGCTATTATGGGTTGTATTGTAAATGGCCCCGGCGAAATGGCCGATGCAGATTTTGGGTATGTAGGCAGTGGTGTGGGCAAAATAACTTTGTATAAGGGTAAAGAAGTAGTGAAAAGAAATATCGACAGCGCCATTGCAGTAGATGAATTAATAAATTTATTGAAAGAGAATGAGGCATGGGTAACTCCGGTAGAATCCTGAAAAGCAGCTGCTGATTTAAGGCTTTGAATAAAGGGATATTGTTGAAGAGTGTTTTGCTCTAGGCCAGACCAATAAAGATGTTAGCAGGAATTGCATGACACCATAATACAAAAACTTCTTTCTTTTTTTCATCTATATTTAGTTGTAATTGTATAAGATTATGAAAAAACAAATTTCTTTTCTTTTTTTTTCAGCTCTACACTGTTCGTTTTCATTCGGGCAATACTCAACTACTCTTAGTGGGCATCTTGTAAATTCTACAAAAGATACTATTAAATGCGTACTGTTATATAATAGCGTACTAAAAGAAACAAAAACAATAAAAATCCCTGTTATAAAAGGTATATTCAAACAACCATTAGAAATTAATAAATCAACATACTTATATATTACTGATGGAGAAAATTATATTAATGGGTTGATTGAGCCAGGCGATAACATATTTATAAAATTTGACACTGCCAATACTGCAATACCATTATCTTTCGAAGGAAAAGGAAAAGAAAAATTTCAATTTCTTAACCTTTTTCTTCAGGCAAAAATTTATAGAAAGCTCAAAGCTCAAGTTTCTACAGCCAAAAACAGCCGTTTCCCATTTGACCATATGTTCACTTACATAGATAGTGCAGAAAAAAAATTTCTAAAAAACCTTGACGTACTTAAAAAATTTATGTCAAAAGAAAGTTATTCGCTGTTATTAGGAGATATTAAAGGTTCATTTTTAGGAGATAGAAACAGGAGTGTCGGGTTAATATATCATGAAAGCGGTGAAGAAACCCTAAAAAACAGGCAAAAAGAATTAACACCTGTATCAAAATCTATTTTGGAGAATCTTATGAAATTTAATAGTGATTTTTATTATTCTCAAACTTATGTGAAGGAGGTGTATAATATCCTTTTTTCAAATTACGACTACCTTGTGGCTATAAACAAAGCAAGTGACAATACATTAGTTAAGTACAAATATTTTGACCACTTGCTACCGAAAAATTTAAAAATTCCGGTCTTGACCTTATTCTTAGAAAGTGAAATTGAAAAATTAAATAACCGAGAAGATATTGAGACAACCATTCAGAAAATATACCGGCTCCCCAAAAACATCGCTTACAAAAACTATATTGTTAAAAAATATAAAGATGCAATTGATATTGCAAATTTTAAGAAAGGGATGCAGGCGCCTGATTTTAATATCGAAAATATGAATGGTGATAAAGTTACTCTTGCTTCTTTTAAGGGGAAAGTTATATACGTTGACTTTTGGTACGCAGCCTGTGGCCCCTGCCATGCATTATTTGAAGCAGTAAAGCCAGCGAAAAAATATTTTTCAGCTGATAGCAATGTTGTTTTTTTATACATTTCAATAGATCAGCATGATGTTTGGAAAAAGTCATTGATAAAATATGACATTAAAGGATACCATGCATTTACCGAAAACAAAGAACGTGACCATCCGATAATCAGTGCATACAAAGTGGGTGGTTACCCCACTACTTATTTGATAGACAAAAATGGCAAAATATTTAATGCAAATCCCCCAAATATTTCAAATCAACTTCAAAAGCAAATTGAAGAAGCATTAAAAGCAGAATAGCTGCTTCTGCCAACTTTTGTGCAACTATGTAATTATTGATGCAAAAAAGAAATTTTGACGGAGTTCAAAAAAAAATGTAATAAAATTTATAATGAATTATACAAAAGAAGAAAATATGTTGAGTCACTCCTCTTCAGTTAATGGTGGCCAAACAGATTTTTTAGTAATTGGAAGCGGTATAGCTGGTTTAACCTACGCATTAAAAGTTGCACAGGAATGCCCCGATAAAAAAATTACCGTACTTACCAAAACGCAAAGTGATGAAACCAACACCAAATATGCACAGGGTGGCATTGCAGGAGTAATGGATTTTGATAAAGACAGTTTTGCAAAACATATTGAAGATACTTTAATTGCCGGCGATGGTTTGTGCGACAGGCATATTGTAGAAATTGTGGTTAAAGAAGGCGTGGAAAGAATTAAAGAAATTATTGATTGGGGTGCACAGTTTGATAAAGCACCCGATGGCGATTTTAAATTGGGTAAAGAAGGTGGCCATAGTGAATTTAGAATTTTGCACCATAAAGATGTAACGGGTAAAGAAATGGAAAGGGCTTTACTTGCTGCATTGTCTAAACAAAAAAATATACAACTCATAAGTCATTGTTTTGTGCTGGATATAATTACGCAGCATCATTTAGGTTATCTTATTACAAAAGCTACACCCGATATTGAATGTTATGGTGTGTATGTTTTAAATCTTGCTACTAATAAAGTAGAAAAAATATTATCTAAAATTACTTTGCTGGCAACCGGTGGTAACGGCCAGGTGTACCGCACCACTACCAACCCTGCAATTGCAACAGGCGATGGCGTTGCTATGGTGTACAGGGCCAAGGGACGGATAGAAAATATGGAGTTCATACAATTTCACCCTACTGCATTGTACGAGCCGGGTGTACGTGGACAAAGTTTTTTAATTACCGAAGCCGTACGTGGCGATGGCGGCATTTTACGCAACCATAATGGCGAAGCCTTTATGGAACGCTATGATGCAAGAAAAGATCTGGCACCACGTGATATCGTTGCCCGTGCTATTGATAACGAAATGAAAGTAGCCGGTACCGAAAATGTCTTTTTAGACTGCCGCCATTTTGGTAAAGAAAAATTTATTGAGCACTTTCCTAATATTTATGATAAATGTTTAAGTATTGGTATAGATATTACTAAACACTTAATACCTGTTGCACCTGCAGCACATTACAGTTGCGGCGGTATAAAAACAGATGAACATGCAAGAACATCTATCAATAATTTGTATGCAGCAGGTGAATGTGCCAGTACAGGTTTGCATGGCGCCAACCGCCTTGCCAGCAACAGTTTGCTGGAAGCAATGGTATTTGCACACAGAGCTTATAAAGATTCAATCTCTAACATCAATCTTCGCTCAGTTTCTACGCCTGTTGGCGGAGGCGGCGGAGGCAACATACCCGATTGGAAAGTTGACGGTACTTCATCACCCAAAGAAATGATTTTAATTACGCAAAGTGTAAAAGAATTAAAATTACTGATGAGTGATTATGTTGGTATTGTAAGAAATAATGAAAGGTTGCAAAGGGCCATGAAGCGTTTGGATCTTTTATTTACAGAAACTGAAGAACTGTATAAAAAGACAATTGTTTCTCCACAGCTTTGTGAGTTAAGAAATATGATTACCGTGGCATTTTTAATTGTAAAAAGTGCAGAGTTCAGGCACGAGAGCCGTGGTTTGCATTTTAATACTGATTATCCTGCAAAGAGTGAAATGGTGCAGGATATTGTGTTGTAAAGAGTACAAAGTTTTTAGTACAGAGTTATTCTAATTGAAATATTAAGCGATATGGCAACCTTCACTAAATTTGAAGATATTTTGGCTTGGCAAAAGGCTAGAGAATTATGCAAAATGTTTGATGTGTGCTATAAAAAATATCCTGATTTGGCAAGGAATTTTAAATTGAGCGGACAAATGGAATCGTCTTCTGGTTCTGTAATGGATAATATTGCAGAAGGTTTTGGCAGAATGGGAAATGGAGAATTCGTACATTTTTTAACAATTTCGTCAGCTTCTGCAAGAGAATATCAATCGCAACTTTACAGAGTATTTGATAAAAACTATATTAATGAAGATGAGCAAAAACAAATGTATAATTTAGCGGATGAAATTTGCAGAATGATTGCCGCCTTGATTAAAACTATTCATCAATCAAATAACAGAGGCTATAAGTTTAAAAAGTAGTTTGAAATTTCTTACTGCTTACTCTGTACTAAAAACTTTGTACTTACATGTATTATATTGTTTACCCGTTGCTTTATTTAGTTTCGCTCCTCCCCTTTTTTATTTTGTATGGCATTAGTGATTTCTTTGCTTTTCTTTTATATCATGTTATTAAGTACAGAAGGGATACGGTTTTGAGTAACCTGGCTATTGCCTTTCCTGAAAAAACAGAAAAAGAACGGATAAAAATTGCTAAAAAATTCTATCAATATTTTACCGATACCATGATAGAAAGCTTGAAATTTATTTCTATTTCAAAAAAACAATTATTAAAAAGAAGCACCGGTACATTTGAAATTATAAACAACCTGATTAGTAAAGGATACAATATTAATTTAATGGCAGGGCACCAGTTTAACTGGGAGTATGCCAATTTACTGTATGCTATTAATTTAAAAATTCCGTTTGTGGGGGTTTACATCCCCATTAAAAATAAAATATTTGACAAAATATTTTTTGATATACGCAAACGCTATGGCACTGTATTAGTAGGTGCCAGCGATTTTAAAAATAAAATGCATGATGTTTTTAAAAACCAATATATGCTTGGCCTTGCAGCCGATCAAAATCCCGGGGCCTCAACATCTGGCTATTGGTTAAATTTTTTTGGCAGGCCCACGCCATTTGTAAATGGTCCCGAAAAAGGGGCAGTTAAAAATAATGCAGCTGTAGTTTTTGTAGCGTTTAAAAAAGTTAAACGAGGACATTATCATTTTGAAGCCACATTGCTTACCGAACAAAGTGCCGGCACAAAAACCGGCGAACTTACCTGCATGTACAGGGATGTTTTAGAAAAAACAGTGAGAGAAGACCCAGCTAATTATTTATGGAGCCACCGCCGTTTTAAATTTGAGTGGAAGGCGGAATATAAAAATCTATGGATAGATAGAAATGCAGCAGCGCCTGAATAATTTTTATTAAATTAATTTAATACACTGGCATCTTTTTCGGTAATAATATTTTTCTCTTCTTTTATTTTGCTCCAGCCGCCCAGTACATTTCTTAAATTGTGTACCCCCTGCCGCTTTATTAAAGAAGATGCAATTACACTTCTGTAACCCCCTGCACAATGAATATATAAATTTTGATTGTCTTCAAAATTTGCAATGGTTACCACATCGGTCATTTCGTTTAAAGGAATATTTTGTGCACCTTTTACATGGCCATCGGCGTATTCGGCTTCTCTTCTTACATCCACCACTACTAAATTAGGGTCGTGTGGTAAGTCCATTGCCAGTTCATCGGCTTCTATATTAATTATTAAATCAACTTTTTCGCCTGCTGCCTGCCATGCTTCAAAGCTTCCCTGTAAATATCCCAGCATTTTATCAAAGCCCACTCTCGATAAACGAATTACAGTTTCTTCCTCCATGCCGGGTTCGGTAACTAAAATCATTGGTTTTTCAAAAGGTAATAAACTGCCTGCCCATTCTGCAAAGCGGCCTTCTAACCCAATAAAAATACTGCCGGGTATAAAACCCTGTGTAAATATATCTGCATGCCGGGTATCTAAAACCAGGACATCTTCACTCATTAATTTTTTAAATGCTGTAATGCTTAAGGGGGTGAGCCCATTTTGTTTTACATTATCTAAACTCTCATAGCCTTCCATATTTATTTGTGCATTTACAGCAAAATATTTTGGGGCATCTGTTAAGCCTTCTGTTACTGCTTTAATAAATGCTTCTTTAGTTTGCGGCTGCAGGGCATAGTTAGTTTGCCTTTCTTCGCCAATGGTACTAAAATTATTTGGCCCTAAATTTTTACCGCAACTGCTTCCAGCGCCATGTGCCGGGTAAACAATTATATCATTTGCCAATGGTAATATTTTATTTTGAATAGTATCATACATTATACCAGCCAGTTCTTCACTGCTCATATCGCCACTGCTTAAATCGGGGCGGCCCACATCGCCTACAAATAAGGTATCGCCACTAAAAATTGCATGCGGCTTATCATTTTCATCTCTTAATAAATAACAGGTACTCTCAATAGTGTGGCCCGGTGTATGCAACACTTCAAAACTTATTTTACCCAGTTTGAATATCTCACCGTCTTTACTGTTGTAAATTTTAAAATTGGTTTTTGCTCCGGGACCAAAAATAATTGGAGCGCCGGTTTGGTTGCTTAAATCTAAATGGCCGCTTACAAAATCGGCATGAAAATGTGTTTCAAAAATATATTTTATAGCTGCATTTCTTTCTTTAGCCAGCACAATATATTCTTCAGTATCTCTTAATGGATCTATGATGGCCACTTCGCCTTCGCTCTCAATATAATACGCTGCTTCGCTAAGGCAACCGGTATATAATTGTTTAATAAACATACAATATTATTTAGGGCAAAGATAAAAATAAAAAAGCGTCCCGCCATAGACGGAACGCTTTTATGAATACTTTTAATAATTAACCAACAAGTTGCTTAACAAAAGTATCTATTTCCTCAATCCTTTTAAAATTAACTGCGTAGTAAATAAATTTTCCATCACGCTGTGTAATTACAATACCTGCTTTTCTTAAAATAGCAAGGTGCTGCGAAGCAACAGATTGCTCCAGGCGTAAGCGAACATAAATTTCTGTAACAGTAATCTTTTTTTCTTCTTCAATTAACTTCAATAGTTGCTGGCGAAGTTTGTGGTTTAATGCCCTTAAAACAAGCGCCGCTTTTTTTAAGGAATGATAATCCACATTGATTGAAGATTCAGATGAATTTTTTGAAGCAGCCACAGGCGACTCCAATGATTGGGATGCAACCATCATAAGATGTAAATTTTAATTATGCTTGAACAATGTTGAACAATCAAATATACCAATATTTACTTATGCAAATAAATTTAAGGCAGTAAAATTTGAAAAAAATGTCTTTTACAATTAATGGTAATCTTTTATATTTTGTCTTGAAATTCCTTTAGATAAAATGGCTGGCTGTAGGCAAGATCGCTGAATTTATGTTGCACAAAATAAGCCTCACTTAAACTTGCCATAGCTTCGGTAATGTTTGAAGCTGCTGCAAATGAAGCATTTGAATGCCTGCAAACGGCTTTCCATTTAGCAGCACCACTGCCAAAAAAAGCTATTTTATTATTTTGCAATTGCAATAAAAATGATCTTTCTTCCAAAATAATTGCACAGGGCGGCAGTATTTCAGCCAAGGTATTGTTATAAATTGCCGTAAATACTTCCATTCGCCTGGCATCAATCATTGGGCAAAATAAAATTTCGGAGGCATTATTTAATTCCTGCTGTGCAGCAACAGTCAACACCTGCAAAGTATTTATTGCTATTAAAGGCTTATTTAGTGCATAACATAAACCTTTGGCGCTTGCCATACCCACCCTTATGCCGGTGTAAGAACCCGGGCCGGCAGTCACTGCAATCCCATCAACATCAGTTAATGTAAGGTTGTTTTTTTTTGCAAGTTGCTGTATGGCAGTTTGTAAAAACGAAGCATGATCTTTCTGCAATTCGTTAGTTAACGATTGCAATACTTTGCCATCTTTTGCAAAACTTACCTGTGCAGTTTCGGTTGCGGTATCAATATTTAAAATAAGGCCCATTAATTATTTTTTGCTGCTTCTGCAATTAGCATTGGTGCAGGCTGATAACGTTTATCTGTTACACTTAATTTTTTTAAAAGACCATAAATATTTTTTACACCAATTTTTTCAGCCCATTCAAAAGGGCCGTACGGATAATTAGTACCCAGCCTCATTGCAGTATCAATTTCGTTTTTACTGCTCACTTCATCACCCAATGCAAAATACGCTTCGTTAATTATCATAGCGATAATTTTTGCAGATATAAACCCTGGTTCATCAACAACTAAAAATATTTTTTTATTTATCTTTTCTACAATTGTTTTGCTTTCATCATTTATTTTTCCTGCAATTTCCCAAACGGATCTTTGTATAAAACTATCCCAGCCGTTAATTCGTAAAATATTATCGGCAGCATTTAATTCTTTTAAAGTTGTGGTAACACTGTTTATAAAAACAGGTTTTGCTGTTTCGATAAAATTAAAATCAGTACTATCAGTTAAAATAAAAAAAGCATCAGCTTCTTTATAATTTTTAAAAGAAAAATCATCAGAAGCTTTTACCCATTCCAAATCAGCGGAGTTAGCTGTTAATGCTTCCCACATATTATCTGCCGCAAGTACAACAATTATCATTTATTATTTTTTGCAAAAATAGGTGGTTACAAAAAGATATATTTGCATTTCTATTAAATAAACCAGTAATGACAAAAGAAATAATTAATACCAATAATGCACCTGCACCCATTGGCCCTTACAGCCAGGCAGTTTTTGCAGGTAATTTACTTTTTATATCGGGCCAGGTGGCACTAAAACCCGGCACCGGCGAATTGGCCAACGCCGATATTATCGAAGAAACCCATCAGTCGATGCAAAATATTAAAGCTATTTTAACCGAAGCTTCAATGGATTTTAGTAATGTGGTAAAAACTACCATTTTTTTAAGTGACATGAATTTGTTTGGCCAGGTAAATGAAATTTACGGTAAATATTTCAGCGGCGATTTTCCTGCAAGAGAAACGGTAGCAGTAAAAGGCTTACCTAAAAATGTAAATGTGGAAATAAGTATGATTGCATCTAAATAGAAGTAAAGGTTGGCAACCTTACAATTCCGGTAAATAATTTACATTGCATTGTATTACCGGCCTTTCTCCTTTTGGCACCAGTACAATAATATTTGTTTTAAGGCTTTCACCATTGCGAAAAATGTAACCGGCTTTAGCAGTTTTTGTAATTTCTTTTCTGTTTTCCTGCACTTTGGCATTAATGTAAAATTCTTTTGCTTTTACGCTGCCGCTTTTTGCAGTCAAACGTTTACCGTTGGCATTGCTGCAGTTAAACCCAGCAATTAAATTGGCCGGTTCGGAAGAAGATAGTGTACCCCTGTGGGAATAAATTTTTGAACAGCCACTTTTATTAGTGGCATACAATGTAATTTCAAAGTGGCTGTATTCATCATCTTTTACACTTTTTACATGCTCGTTTTTTATAAAATAGCCATATTCAATACCGTTAATGGTTTCAGGCTTTTTTTCTTCTAAATCGGTTATTTGAGCAAAACTGCGTAATGCAGTAAACAAAACAACAGTTATTAAAAAAGAAATTTTACTAAACATAAACTAAGGTTAATTTTACAGTAAGATAAAAATATTTAAGCAGCATGAGTAACGAAAAATTGGTGATAATAACGGCAAAGACACACGACCATCTTATGGAGAGTTTGCAAAAAAATGGCTATAAAGTTTTATACAATCCTGATATAAGTTATGATGAATTAAAAAACTTAGTAAGCGAAGCGGAAGGTTTAATCGTAACTACAAGGTTGGCTATTGACAAAAATATTTTAGACAATGCCGGTAAATTAAAATGGATAGGCAGATTGGGGAGTGGCATGGAATTAATAGATGTTGGTTATGCAACGTCAAAAGGAATACAATGTGTAAGCAGCCCCGAAGGAAACCGCAATGCCGTAGCCGAATATACTTTAGGAATGTTATTAGGATTGCTGCATAAAATTAACAGCAGCTGTACAGAAGTTAAAAATGGGGAGTGGATAAGGGATGCCAACCGTGGTACAGAATTAACAGGTAAAACAGTGGGTATTATTGGTTATGGAAACACTGGCAGTTCGTTTGCAAAATTGCTTTCGGCTTTTAATGTAACCGTTTTGGCTTATGATAAATACAAATTTGATTTTGCGGAAGGGTATATAAGATCAGCCAACATTGAACAAATTGGCCGCTATGCAGATGTGGTAAGTTTTCATTTGCCTTTAACAGAAGAAACAAAATATATTGCCAATGATAATTTTTTTAATAGCCTGCAGCAGCAACCAATAATATTAAATACTTCAAGAGGTAAAGTGGTAAATACTGCTGCATTGATTACGGCATTAAAAGAAAACAAAATTTCCGGCGCAGGCTTAGATGTACTGGAAAATGAAAAGCTACAAACTTTATCTGCCATTGAAAAAGAGCAACTGGATTTTTTGAATACCCAATCCAATGTAATTATAACGCCGCATATTGCCGGCTACAGCCACGAGTCTTTTTATAAAATGGGTGCTGTTATCTTAGAAAAATTAGGTATTTAAAATTTTCATTACTTTTGTAATACATGCAACGCCTTAGCCAATCTGGGGCGTTGTATTTTTTTTCTCATTACTAAATAGGATTTTTATGAGTACCACCAATTATGTTACAAAAGATACCTTTGAGAAAATGAAGGAAGAGCTGCATGGTATGAAAAAAACTGACAGGCCTGCAGCCAGTAAAGCTATTGCCGAAGCAAGGGAAAAAGGCGACTTAAAAGAAAACGCAGAATATGATGCTGCCAAGGAAGCACAGGGCATGCTGGAAGCAAAAATAAAATATTTGGAAGGCGTAATTGCAACGGCCCGTATTTTAGATGAAACCAATATTGATACCAGCAAAGTAAGCATACTTACCAAAGTATCGCTTACTAATATAGGTACAAAAAAGAAAGTTACTTACCAGATTGTTTCAGAAAAAGAAGCTGATTTAAAACTGGGCAAAATTTCTGTTACGTCTCCCATTGGCAAAAGTTTATTGGGCAAAGTAATTGGTGATGAGGTTGATGTGGTAGTGCCAGCGGGGATGTTAAAATTCAGGGTAGAAGACATTAACATTTAAATTTTTAATTGCATTTTTTAAGCCC
>NZ_JANPCM010000320.1:0-3882 GCF_031430955.1 Ferruginibacter sp. | reverse complement strand
CGCTGGTCGTCGCCCGCTGGTCTTTGCGCGAAGTCACACTGCCCGCAAGTTGCACCGCCCCGCCGTAAAGCAGGAATTTTTCGGTCAGCGTCGTCTTCCCGGCATCCGGATGCGAAATAATCGCAAACGTCCGTCGCCGGCCGACTTCGCGGGCGGTGCGCGCAGCATCGGCCGCCGACTGGGCGGCGGAGGGCAAAGCGGCCGCCGCCGCAGCCGTGGAATCAAGAACTGGCTCAGAAGTTTTAGCCGCAATTGGTTTATGGTATGATGATTATGTACCCGGCGGAAGCCCTGTTACTGCACAATTGGTAAATACCATAACTTTTAAAGAAGGTGTGGGTAAAAACGATACCACTTTTAAAGCAGCCTTTCCTTTTGTACAAACTCCATGGAGAGGTTTTACAGGAGCATCTTATACAGGCCCAAAAAGTAATGTATTTAATTTAGGTATTGCAGCAGAGCCTATTGCTCTTTCTGCTTTCCCAAGTCCGTTTAAAACATCTACTACTTTCCATTATAAAGTAACAACAGATGCCGCAAGCGTACGCATTGAAATTACAGATGCTTTGGGAAGAAAGATTGCTACAATAAATGAAGGCAGCCGTACAAAAGGCGATTATTATGTGCCATGGAGCAAAACAAATTTAGCTTCGGGTGCTTATTACGCCAGGATGTATGCAGATGGTTTAAAATCTGTAACAGTGGGAATTGTGAAGACAAACTAAGTAAATATTTAATTACGGGCTTCATATTTTCATGGCATCAACATTACAGACCCATTTAGATATAAGCGATGTGCAAATACATAATTTTATCACAAAAAAGGAGAACCATGGTTCTCCTTTTTTCGTATTTGATATAAACAACTAAAAAATGAAAAAGACTTTAACCCTCCTGCCATTTTTTGCTGTTGCTTTTTTTCTTATCACACTTACAACAACAATAACCAGTTGCAACAGTAGCGAAGGAAAATTAAAAGCATACATCAGCGAACAAAACCCAATGGACATTCCCGAACTTTTAGAACGCAAAGGCGAATTGGCCAGTGCTTCGGAATGGACTAAAACCAAAGAAAAAACTGCTGAGCTAAAAGCAAAACTTGCCACCAAGCCCCAGGATGTAAAAACACGTTTGCAGTTAGCCACCATTTTTATTACCGAACAACGAATTACCGGGGAACATCATTACTACTATCCTGCCATTGAAAAAATATTAAATGGTGTACTGAGTATCGATCCTAAAAATTTTGAGGCCAATGTTTTTAAAGCTTCGTTAAGGATGAGCCAGCACCAGTTTGCAGATGCAAAAAAAATTGCTGAAGAGGCAAAAGCGATTAATCCTGATAATGCTTATGTGTATGGCATTTTAGTAGATGCAAATGTAGAGTTGGGAAATTATGAAGAAGCTGTTGCCATGTCGGATAAAATGCAGGCGCTAAAACCATCTTTAGAATCTTATTCAAGAGCCAGTTACTTACGTGAAATTTATGGCGATTATGATGGCGCTATTGCCGCAATGAAATTGGCAGTGCAGGCTGGTTTACCCGGCAGCGAACCGCAAAGCTGGAGTTTAAATGTGCTGGGAGATTTATATTACAACATTGGTAAGTTAGATGAAGCTGAAAGAACTTTTCAGGAAAATTTATTTATCAGGCCAAGTTATGCACCAAGTATGGCAGGCCTTGCAAAAGTGGAAATGAAAAAGAAAAATTATACAAGAGCATTGGCATTATTGGATTCTGCAAACGCAATTATGCCCCAATCTTCTTTTGAAGAACAAAAAGCAGATGTGTATGCAGCAATGGGTGATACAAAAAAAGCAATGGACAAATATGCAGAAGTACAAAAGATGCTGATAACTGATGCTAATTCCAATCATCATTCTGTTTCGCTGGAACTGGCAAGGAGTTTTATTAAGACCAACCAATGGGACAGTGCAAAAAAATATGCTGTAATAGAATATACTATCCGCCCAAAAAATATTGACGTAAATAATGAACTGGCCTGGATAGCATATAGCCAGAATGATATTGCAAAAGCAAAAGAATATTTAAAAACAGCAATGAGTACGGGAAGTAAAAACCCCGAGTTATTACAAAGAGCTGTTGTAATTAATTCAAAATAGTTGTAAATTTATTTATAAGCAAGCACAGGTATAAAATGAAAAAACTACTGCTATCTATTCTCCTGATGTGCTACGCAGCAGTTATGTTCAAGCCTGTGCTTCCTTATATTTCAGATTTTATTGGTCATGTTTTTTTTTACACACAACACATGGCCACTGTACATTACGAAAATGGCAATTATCATGTGCATTATGAAACTGCTAAAGATGTTAAGGAAGAAAAATCTGATAAAAATCCTTTCTCTTCCTCAAAAAAAGATAATGCAGGAAATGAGCATATTATTATTATTGCTTTAAAACACCCAACTTTTTCTACTGCATTTACAGCCAAAGGATATACTTCAACAACTACTCCTGCCCTCTTAAGCGGCACTTTTAAAAACAATTACCCCCCTCCCCGGGCTTAGATAGAATTTTCATTGCATGCAAATAAATATATCCGTTACGGGATATTATTCCATGCTATGCTATGCACTCATTTCTTAATCTATCTAAAAAAAATCATGAAACATCCATACGGGTATTATTTATTTATTATTGTAATTTTTATTTTTTCTTTTTCAATAAATATAACAGCACAAACAATTATTACAGGTAAAGTAGTAGATGCTGTAAGCAGGCAACCATTAGAAGCAGCATCAGTTAATGTTACCGGTAAACCAGGTGCAAAAGCATTAACTGACGAATATGGGAATTTTTTATTGAATACAGCAAACGCAAATGATAATATTGCGGTATCCCATATTGGATACAAAACAATTTTGGCAACAGTAAATAGCAAAAACGATTTATTGATTGAACTGCAACCCGATGCCATTAAAATGCAAGACGTTACTTTAGAAACAAGCTTTGCTGCTAAATTCAGTTCTCTTGCAAAAATAGATCTGGCTTTAAGCCCTGTAAAAAATACGCAGGAATTAATGCGGCTTGTACCGGGTTTATTTATTGCACAACATGCCGGAGGCGGTAAGGCTGAGCAAATATTTTTACGTGGCTTTGATGTTGACCATGGCACAGATGTACAGGTAAGTGTAGATGGTATGCCGGTAAATATGGTAAGCCATGCACATGGGCAGGGTTATGCCGATGCTCATTTCATTATTCCTGAAACGATTAACAATATTGATTTTGGTGCCGGACCCTATTATACACAGCACGGTAATTTTAATACTGCAGGTTATGTAGCCTTTTCTACTTTTAAAAATATTTCTAAAAGTTTAGTACAGGTAGAAGCAGGGAACTTTAACAGCTACCGCATTTTAGCAATGATTGATCTGTTGAAAAAAAATAAAGATAAACAGAGTGCATATATTGCCGGTGAATTTAATTATACCAACGGCCCAACAGAAAACAAACAAAATTTTAACCGCATTAATTTATTTACAAAATACAAGGCAGCAATAACTAATAATACCAGCTTAACTTTTTCTGCCTCGGCATTTAAAAGTAAATGGGATGCCAGTGGCCAGATACCTGAAAGGGCTGTTGAGAACGGATTGATAGGAAGGTTTGGCAGTATAGACCCCAGCGAAGGAGGGAATACAGAGAGATACAATGCTAACCTGATTGTAGCACATCAATTTAAAAAAGGCAGCAGTTGGGAGAACCAGTTATTTTTTAACCGTTATAAATTTAATCTCTATTCCAACTTTACTTTTTTTCTAAATTATGCAGTTAACGGGGATGAAATTAACCAGGCAGAAGCAAGAAATTTATTTGGCTTCTCCAGTAAATTAAAAGAAAAATTCTTTTTTAATA
>NZ_JANPCM010000319.1:0-10698 GCF_031430955.1 Ferruginibacter sp. | reverse complement strand
GTTTGCCGGTGCTTTTACCAAAGCCACGATAATCTACCAGAACCACATCATAATTATAGCGGTAAAAATCTTTAGCATATTTTGCCCAGCCTTTTATGCTGCGGCTGTTACCATGAAAGTATAGAATTAAACCAAGTGGTTTTTCTGCATGAAAGTGCAAACCGTTTATGCGTACCCCTTCTTCTACATCAAAAAATAATTCACGAAAAGGGGCATCGTATTTATAAACAAAATCCTGCCGAAGTTTTTCGGGCTTAAAAATAAATTTTTCCTGAACAAAATAAACAATAACAGAAAGTACAATAATGCCGGCAATAATATAAAGAATGATGTAAAGCAAGCTTGGTTGATAATTGAGAGTGAAAAATATGCTGTAAATTACGTATTCTATTTATCACTATCAACTATCAACTACACCTCTTCCTCCTCATCAGTATAAATTCTTTTCATTTTAAGTTTGCTTACTGGTGCAACTATCAGCGGAAATTTTTCTACCTGTACTTTGCTCTGCTCCAGGCCAAAACCTTTTTCTTCGCTTAAAGAAATTTCTTTTACCCAGAAATACAAACGCATTATAAGTTTTTCGAAAAATGGCAGCTCATTATCCTGGCTTAAAAACTTTTCCATTACCACAAACTGAAAATCGCCGGTAACATTATTACGTTGCTGGCTTTCGTAACGGCTGGTAACATTCACTTCACGGTTTGCTACAAGATCTTCCACCACTTTTTTAAACATCAAATTAATTTTTGGCGCCACTCTAAAACCTAATCTAAATTCTACCCGTATAATATCATTGGGAATAATATGCTCTACTGAATATTCGCTGGTGTACGGATCATCCAGTGTATCTACATGCACAAACCAGTAAATGTCGGCACGTTTGGGTTTGCCGCTTAATATGCTGTAAATAATTTTGTGTTCTATTTCTTTTGGGTTATTGGCACTAGTTAGGTACACCAAATGCGTGGCATATTTTGGCACAGTAATATCGTTACTCAGTTCTTCCAGTTTAGGAATATATTCTTCCAGCCGCACAAACTCCACATAACGGTTTTTAATTTTACGTGCCCTGAACCATATATACATTACTGCAAATAAACCGCCGCCTACAATTAAAGTAACATAACCGCCATGAGGAAATTTATCTAAGTTGGCAATTAAAAAACTTATTTCGATAGTTAAAAAAACAGCCAGAAAAAGATAGATTAAAATGGGTTTATTTCTCCGGGAAATCATAAAATTAGAAAATAAAATAGTGGTGGCCAGCATACATAATGTAATGGCAAGGCCGTAAGCCGCACCCATGGCTCCCGAGTTTTGAAAATATAAAACAATACCCACACAGCCTGCAAATAATAAAGTATTAATACCCGGCACAAACAATTGTCCCTTTGCTTCACTGGGGTAATTAATTTTCATTTTAGGCCAAAGGTTTAAACGTATCGCTTCGCTTATCAAAGTAAACGAACCACTTATTAAAGCCTGGCTGGCAATAATAGCAGCGGCAGTTGCAATAATAATTCCGGTTAATAAAAACCACTCGGGCATTACTTCAAAAAAAGGATTTTTCATTTCTAATGCACCCGGCATTTTTTTCAATAGCTCACCGGTAGCAAATGTTTTGCCGGTATTATTGTGCAACAGCCATGCACCCTGGCCAAGGTAATTTAATATCAATGCAGTCTTTACAAAAATCCAGGTGTAGCGGATGTTGGCCCTGCCGCAATGGCCCAGATCGCTGTACAAAGCTTCGGCACCCGTAGTACATAAAAATACCGCTCCCAGTAACCAAAAACCTTTTGGGTAAACCGTTAAAATTTCAAATGCATAATATGGATTAAAAGCTTTTAAAATAGTCCAGTCATCGTGTAAATGAGATATACCCAAAACCCCCAGCATGCTAAACCAAATTAACATAATAGGGCCAAACATTTTACCAATACTTGCACTGCCAAACTGCTGCATAAAAAACAGCAGCGTTAAAATACCCAGTACAATTATTATAATTGTTTTATCAGTAATATCGGTAAGCAAGGGAATATTACGCAAGCCTTCAACTGCAGCAGAAACAGAAATGGGTGGTGTTATCATACCATCAGCTAAAAGTGCAGCGCCTCCAATCATGGCCGGTATTACCAGCCATTTTTTTTGCCGGCGTACCAAAGTGTATAAACTAAAAATACCTCCTTCTCCACGGTTATCGGCCTTAAGCGTGAGTATTACATATTTAATAGTGGTTTGTAAAGTCAGCGTCCAGATGATGCAGCTAAGCCCTCCAATAATAAGCAATGGTTCTATTACTTTACCATTAATAATTTCGCTAAATACATACAGCGGAGATGTACCAATATCGCCATAAATAATTCCGAGGGCAACAATTAAACCGGCAATAGTTACTTTATTAACTTGTTTAGACACAACAAAAAATTTAAACGTTCATAAAGATATACATGCAATTTTTGATACCAGCTTTACATCTCCGGGCATCATCCTTGCAACTTGTTCTGTTCTTCTTTCTTTTTAGTAAAAAGAAAGAAGAATCAATCTTTTCAACGGCATACCATTGGGCAACTTTACAGAAGCGTAGAATACTGTTTTTTAAAAAATAGGTACAAATGTAGAATGAAATTGAATATGAGTGCAGTATTATTTTTTACATTTTAAAGAAACGGCTAATAATGTTTGGTAATTACAAATTAGTAAAGTCGCCAAATAGTTGCTCCGGATTTTGTGTACTGCATCACCACAACTAGCCATTGACTATGGCAAAGTAAATTTAATGGTGACTGTGACCCGTTATATATTATTACAGGCGGTTAAAGAAAAATTATGGGCCTTTGCACTCCATTACATTGGTTGTATATTTATGAGGCGGTAATTTTTTCAGTAATTGTTTTTCAAACAATTCAATGGCGACCAATTAAACCTTAAAAGATGAAAAATTTAATAGTTATATTCTTCTTCTTAATTTCAACCACCACTAATGCACAAGAATTAAACACTGCATTTGATGGGCATAAATGGGAGGCTCCTTATAATTTACCAATACCTAAAGACTGGACAATTGAAAGGTTCCTCATCCCCATTAGTTTTGCAAAACAAATTCCTTATAAAGGTGTTGAAGATATTAGGTTTACTCCCGGTTGGGCTAAAGCAAAAAGCGACGAATACTGGACCTATGCTTTTTTGTGGTGGCTGGATGATAATCTTGAGACAGATGAAAAAATTATTGCAGCAAATTTAAAAGCTTATTACACAGGATTATTTAAAATTAATACAGACAGCACAAAAATACCCGCCGGAAAAATAATTCCTGTAACCGCATTGTTTAAAGAAGCCACAACAACAAAAGGCGATGTAAAAACTTATACAGGTACAATTGAAATGAATGACTATATGCAACTGAAACCGATAACACTTAATTGCATTGCACACTTAAAATTTTGTGAGGAAGATAATAAAACCATATTATTTTACGAATTATCGCCGCAACCTTTTACACATAACATTTGGTTAAGCCTTAACCAGCTATGGCTGGATTTTAAATGTAAAAAATGATGCTGCAAAATAAATGCGCCAAATAATATCCCTGTAATATAATTGAGCAATTAATAAAAAAATATTATTTTATTTTTCTGTTAGCAATATACACCCCCAATAAAATAATCAGTAAACAGGCAACCTGTTTCCATCCTACTTCTTCGTGGTAAACTATACCCCAAATAATGGCAACAAAGGGAATGCCATAGGTAACCATAGAAGCAAAAATAGCACCGGCACGTTTTACCAGCATATAAAAAATAATAGAGGCAACGGCAGTACCAAAAATACCCAGCACTGCAGATGCTGCTGTTGAAAACAAAATACCTTTATCACTTAAGGGTAAACCAAAATACCCCGTAAAAACCAATACTAATAAAGCTGGCACTGCATTAAGTGTAAGCGCCACCGCAGCAATTTGTAATGAGCCAATATTACTTAAATGCGTATGTACCATATTTACATTAAAGCCATAAAAAATGGTGGCCAGCACCACAAAAGAAATGTACAATAAGTTCTGGCTTTCCTGCATGTGGCCTTTGCTTAGTAATAATAAAATGCTGCCGGTAAAGGATATAATTATTCCAAAAATTTTATTAGTGGTAGTAGTGCTGTTAAAAAATAAAGCGCCGGTAATAATTACAAAAATTGGTGTAAGGCTGTTAAGTGTACCGGCTAAAGCACTGTCAATACCTTCTTCGGCAATACAAAATAAATAAGCAGGTAATAAGCTGCCCAATACACCGCTCATAAAAATAATAAGCAACTTATTTTTTGGAATTATTATAAAATATTTTACAGCCGTTGGCAATAAAACAATACCCGAAAACACAATACGCAGCGATGCTACCTGGTAAGCCGACAAAGCTACCAACCCTTCCTTTATTAAAACAAAACTGCTGCCCCATATTATGGAAAGCACAATAAAAATAAACCAGTTTAAAAATCCGTGTTTCAATTTTTTCTAAATTTTTCGAACCGCAAAGGTTTGCAATTTAAATGAAAGCGCCATAAAAGATATTTTCATTGTGTATTTTATACAGTTTGAAAAAAAATCATCCAAATAATTTGACTTAGACTTTTTAAACTATATTTTTGATGCAACCTTACTTTACAAAAAACCGACTTAACTTTTTTTAACTCAAAAAACTTTCACTTATGGGATTTATTAAAGAATTTAAAGATTTTGCCATGAAAGGCAGCTTAATTGACATTGCAGTTGCTTTTGTAATGGGTGGCGCATTTGGAAAAGTAATCTCTTCTTTTACCGAAGGGATTGTTTCACCTTTGATTGGTATGATTGGCGGAGGTGATTTATCAAAAAATGTATGGACACTTAAAGAAGCTGTTACTGACGCTTCTGGTAAAGTAACTTCTGCAGCTGTTGCTGTAAAGTATGGCGACTTTTTAACCGCCATTATCAATTTTATTATTGTGGCTTTTGTTATGTTCCTGGTAATAAAGGGAATTAATAGTATGAAGAAAAAACAGGAAGCAGCTCCGGCAGCACCATCATCAACCGATGTGTTGTTAATGGAAATAAGAGATTCTTTAAAAAAATAATTTTAGTATTTCAATTTAACTAAATAAAAAAATACACCTACTACAATTGGTGTATTTTTCTATTTTACAGGCAACCATAAATCTGCAATTTCTGTCTACACTAAAATTTTAATTTTTTAACCAAAAGAAACAACATGAAATCGAGAATTTATTTATTAGCCCTGGCCCTGGTGTTTTTTACCGCTTTGCATGCACAAACTTCTGCAGATATAGCTAATGCTGCAAAAGCAAGTTTATCTGCAAAACAAGACAAAGCTGATACATTAGATGGATGGCATAAAGGAGGTACAATTGCCATAAACCTGAGCGAAGCAGGGCAAAATGATTATTGGTCGCAGGTTAAGGGTGGTAATACTGCACAAATTGGTATTAAAGGAATTATAGATTATCATTTTAATAAAAAAAATGGAAAAATCAATTGGCTAAATTCATTTAGAGGAAGATATGGCGGTGCCAGTTCCACTACTTATACAGCGGCAACAACAACATCTCCAGCCATAAAAACAAAAATTCCTTTTTTAAAAAATGACGATTATTTAAACTTCACCTCCATTTATGGCAAAGAGTTTAGAAAAAATTGGAGTTATGCAGCATTTTTTAGTTTAGAAAGTCAGTTTGATCATTTTATGAATCCCGGGTATATTAAATTTGGTCCTTCTTTTTTGTATAAGCCAAATAACCATTTTAATTTGATATTGTCTCCTGCAATGGCCAATATTACTACCAAAATGACAAAGAGTTTTAAAAATAAAGATGCCTTTGGTGTAGAAGCTGGTAAAACTGTAAAATTTGGTGTTGGCGCATTTGCCCAGGCCACTTTAAATTACGATTTAGCAAAAGGGATAAACTACAAATCTGTAGCAACTGCATACTCAAATTATTTGCAAAACCCGGGTAACGTAATTTTAGACTGGAGTAACCTTTTTACATTTACTGTAAACAAATACATCGGTGCCACAGTAACCTTTAACACACGTTACAACGATTTAGAAGTTAAACATTTACAAACTCAGCATGGGATTGGTGTTGGAATAAACTATGCCCTTTAATTGGTATAGATGCAGGCAAGTTTTTAACAATATTTCCCACATTACTTGATGCTATTAAAATAGAATATCGTTTTTCTTAAGTAATTAGATACATTTGCTCCTCCCGTTAAAAATGGGAGGAGTTTTTTTTAATTATACAATTTTAAAAAAGTGAACGCACCATCTTACCAGATAAAATTAGATGAATTTGAAGGCCCGTTTG
Source organism: Ferruginibacter sp. (assembly GCF_031430955.1). GTDB lineage: Bacteria > Bacteroidota > Bacteroidia > Chitinophagales > Chitinophagaceae > Ferruginibacter. Next base: position 4,341 of record NZ_JANPCM010000319.1, on the reverse strand, counting down.
ATCTGTTACTATTTTTTATAGAAAGAGATGAACTGGATATTTACAATATTCCCATCACAAAACTCACCAACGATTTTTTAGCCTTTATTCACGAAGGTGAAAAACTCAATATTGAATTAAGCAGTGAGTTTATTTTATTCATCAGTACATTGATGCGTATTAAAGCAAAAATGCTTTTGCCCCGTAAAGAACTGGATGAGCAGGGTAACGAAATTGACCCCCGGCAGGAACTGGTTAACAAAATACTGGAATACAAAAAGTTTAAAGAAGCGGCTGCACAAATGGCCGAAATGGAGCAGGTGCGTATGATGATTGTAAAGCGGGGCAATGTACATAAAGAAATTGCACAAATTGGTGAAGAAGCCGGAGAAGGAACCGAAATACAGGCCGTTACTCTTTTTAAATTAATGAAGGCTTTTGAAAAAGTGGTGCAAAAATTACAGGAGCGTAACAATAAACCTGTACACACCGTGGTGCAATATAATTACACTATGGAAGGCAGCAGGGAATACATGCTTACTGTTTGCAGCAAAGAAAAAACACTCTCGTTCGAAAAAATATTTGAGGTTTGCGAAAACCGTATTCATGCCATCTTTCTTTTTTTAAATATGCTGGAGCTGGTGCAGGCAAAATACATTGGCATTTTAATTGGCGAAGGAAGAAACAATTTTATTATTGAGTGGAATGAAAACCGGGAGGAAGAAATTGTAGGGCTGTTACCCGGCGAAGAACAACTGAATTAACTTTCTTATCCCCTTTTACCGAGGGGATTTTTTTTGCTATTTTGTCAGTTAAGTTTGCTTCGAAAACAATATTTATTGCCACACAGGCACAGACCTGTCCCGATTTTTTCGGGAAACACAGCATAAAAATCGAAATAATGAAATGGCATTCTATTTGATGTTTAAACATTAAATTTATTAAAATGAAAACAATATTATTTAATGCTGCCGACAGAGGCAGCGCAGATTATGGTTGGTTAAAACCCAATTACTATTTTAGTTTTAGTGATTACCGCAATCCTGAAAAAGTACATTTTGGATTGTTAAGGGTTTTAAATGATGATTTTATTGGTGGAGGCGGCGCCTTTCCCACTCATCCACATGATAATATGGAAATAGTTACCATTCCTTTCACCGGTGCATTACAACATAAAGACAGTACAGGCGGGCAAGGTATTATTAAAGCTGGTGATGTACAAATTATGAGTGCAGGTACTGGTGTACAACATTCCGAAGCAAATGCTTCTGCAACAGACCCCGTTACTTTATTCCAGGTATGGGTATTTCCAAAAGAAAGAAATATAAAACCACGTTACGATCAAAGAAATTTTGACGTTACCGAAAGAGTAAACAAATGGCAAATCATTGTATCGCCGCTTGAGGCTGATAAAGCTTTATGGATTAACCAAGATGCAAAATTTTCTCTTACCAAATTAGAAGCCGGAAAAACTTTAGAATATATTAATGCATTTAAAGGCAACGGTGTTTTTTTGGTAGCTATAAATGGTGCAGTAAAAGTGGGTGATATAAATTTAAATAAAAGAGATGCAGTGGGTATTTCCGGAGCAGATAATTTCACTATTAGTGCAACTGAAGATACAGAATTACTGGCTATTGAAGTGCCGATGAATTAAAAGATTGTAAAAGCAATATCAGGCATAAAACATTTTGGTTTCGCAAAAAAATTGCGAAACCATTTTTTCTTTACCACAAATCTTTACTTATCTTTTTTCTAAAATCTTTTAAAGAAGAAATTTTCTTTTTAAACTCAATACGTTTTTCTTTGGCTGCTTTACTCGGTTTGGTAGCTTTACGTGGCTTTGGTTTTATCAATGCATTTTTTACAAAGGCATTCATCTTCTTTGTTACCTCGCCTTTATTCCCTAACTGACTTCTTTCGGTTTGACTTTTTACCAGTAAAAAACCATCCGCATTTATTTTGTTGGCTAACTTTTCTTTCAGCAATTCTTTTTGCTCTGCAGTAAATAATACAGTGGAGTCAATATGCCAATAACCCTCTACCATGGTTTCCACCTTGTTTACATTTTGGCCGCCTTTACCGCCGCTTCGGGCCGTTTTAAATTTTATTTCGGCAGATATATCCGTCATAGTTACAAAATTACCAATAAAAAGAAGGAAATTGCAGCCATATCCATCTTATTTGGGTCTATTATTTCGGTAAGACGGATTTTTTTTGGATTTTTGCAGCAATCAATAAGACAGGCATGACGAAAGGCATTTATAATTCATTAACCGAACGAAAACAACAAGGCAAAAAATCTTTTGCCGTTCTTATCGACCCCGATAAAGTGAACGACAATAACATGGAGCAATTAATAGCATTGTCTGTTGATGCCCGTGTTGATTATTTTTTGGTAGGCGGCAGTTTAGTTATCTCCAATTATTTAGACGAATGTTTGCAGCTGATAAAAAAAAGTTGCACTATTCCCACCATACTTTTTCCGGGCAGCCCCAACCAGGTAAGCAAATATGCCGATGCATTGTTGTACCTATCACTCATCAGTGGCCGCAATGCCGATTTATTAATTGGCCAGCATGTAATAAGTGCGCCGGTGGTAAAACAAAGCGGACTCGAAATTATGCCCACAGGTTATATGGTAATTGATGGTGGCGCACCCACCACCGTTTCTTACATCAGCAATGCCACACCCATACCTGCCGATAAAAATGAAATAGCCGTATGCACCGCCATGGCCGGTGAAATGCTGGGCATGAAATTAATTTATATGGATGCCGGCAGTGGCGCCAAACGTGCCATTACCGAAAGCATGATACAAAAAGTTGCCGGCTGTATTGATGTGCCTTTAATTATTGGCGGCGGTATTATTGAACCCGAAAAAGCGTACCTCAACTGCAAAGCCGGCGCCGATGTAATTGTGGTGGGCAATGCTATCGAAAAAGATCCTGCACTTATAAAAGAAATGGCCGCTGCGGTGCATAGTGTGGCGGTGAAGGTGTAAATTTTTACAAATTTTATTTTTTTTGTTACCAGCAGTGGGAATACTTGTTGACTGCGGTGGTCTGGCCTAAGGCGAGACACTCTTGTACATCAAATCTTTATTGAGCTTTTATTGTAGCGTAGATTAAGCTAACGCTTTGTGAAGACAAGAAACGAAGCGGAGAAAAACTAATTCCTGATTCCCAATTACAAATTCCTTTTTACTTCTCTTTCTCCACCCTCGTCGGCGTATCCTTACCACTCACAATAGTTTTGCTGCTCAGCGCAATGGCTTTAATAATCTCTGCCATATTATTCATATCTAATGTTCCAATCTCATCACTTTGTTTATGATAATTAGGTTCGTTATTGGGAGCTTCTTCCATTTTAGAAGTGGAGATAGTGTGGGCAGGTACGCCCAATTCGGCGAGGGTTGCATTATCGCTGCGGTAAAATAAATTTTGTTTGGGGTAAGGGTCGGGCTCAAACTTAAATTTAGAATTGGTGAGATTGCTTTGTAAAATTTTACCCATATCGCTTTTTTCGTAGCCGGTAATGTAAGCGCTGTTAGTGCCCCATTTACTTTCGGTACCAATCATTTCAATATTAAACATGGCAACAACTTTATCAGCATTTAACTGCTTGCTGAAATAGCGGCTGCCAAACCCACCAATTTCTTCTGCAGTAAAAGCCACAAAAATTATGGTGCGTTCATTTTTTTCTTTTAGTGCACTAAAATATTTTGCCAGCATCATCACGGCAGTTGTACCTGCGGCATCATCGTTGGCGCCATTAAAAATACTATCCTGGTTTTTATCGGGTTTACCAATACCCAAATGATCATAATGGCCGCTAAAAACTACATACTCATCTTTTTTACTTTTGCCCGATAACACACCCATAACATTTTTAAGGCGCTGCTCTGTTAATTCATTTTTAATAGAAAGATTAAGCGTTGCCGGATTTAAATTAGCCGTTAAAATAAATACCTGCGATACTGCAGAAGAGAATTTTGCATTACCGGTAAAACGCTGCATGCTTTTAAACCGCCTTGCATGAAAAGTATCTACCAGTACCAGTACATTTTTTTCTGCATCAAAAATTGGAAAAACTGTTTTATTAAAATCATCATCTTTTTTTACCACTATCACTTCATAATCTTTTAAGGAAGTAATATTTATTTCGGCGGCGGTGGTATTGGCGGTTACATTGTTTGCAGTTAACGAATCGGCATCTAGCCTGCCCATTACAGAAACAGGTTTTGCTTTTATCATAGCAAACTCCTGAAAGTAAGTTTTGCTGTTGCCAAAAAATTGCAATTTACTTTTTGCAAATTCTGCAGCAATAAAATCTGCTGCTTTATCAATACCCGGTGTAAAT
>NZ_JANPCM010000318.1:0-5345 GCF_031430955.1 Ferruginibacter sp. | reverse complement strand
CTTTACAGCACAAAAATTTACGAACAAAACATATCCGTGAAAATCTGTGCAATCCATGACTAAACAATTTTTGTTTTAAGCCTTCGGCTTAAAATTTGTTGGCCACGGATTGCACAGATTTTCACGGATTATTAAAAACCAATTTATGTCAATACTAATTAATGAAGATATGAGCTACAAAATTATTGGGGCTTGTATGAAAGTTCACCGTTTTTTAGGCCATGGTTTTTTAGAAGTAGTTTACAAAGATGCCATGCAAATTGAATTTGCAAAAGCCGAAATTAATTATGTGAGAGAAAAAGAGTTTGATATCAATTACAAAGGAATAATTTTACCTCATAAATTTTTTGCAGATTTTTTTGTAATGGAAAATGTTATTGCAGAAATAAAAGCAACCAAAGAGGGAATATCAAATGATTTTATTGCACAAACATTAAATTATTTGAAAGTTTCTAATTGTGCTTTAGGTCTAATTATTAATTTTGGAAAAACAAGTCTTGAATACAAAAGGTTGGTGCTCTAATTTTTCCCTTGTATTCAATCCGTGAAAATCTGTGTAATCCGTGGCTAACTTTTTAAGCCGCAGGCTTAATTCTTCATAATTTAAAAAAGTAATACTGTGGCTACAATAGAACGCAACGAAATATTCGACTTAGCTTATCGCTTTGTAACCGAAACATCTGAGAATATTTTCCTCACCGGTAAAGCCGGTACCGGCAAAACCACTTTTTTAAAATACTTAAAAGAAAACGCTACTAAAAATATTGTGGTAGCCGCACCCACAGGTGTAGCCGCAATTAATGCCGGTGGCGTAACGCTGCACAGTTTATTTCAATTGCCCTTTCACCCGTTTTTACCTACCCGAAATCATAAAGAAGAATTATTGGGAAAAATAAGATATAATAAACAACGGCAGCAATTATTGCGTAAAATGGAATTGCTTGTAATTGATGAAATAAGTATGGTGCGTTGCGATGTGATGGATGCGATTGATACCATTTTAAAAAGTATCCGCCGCAATTATGATACACCTTTTGGAGGCGTACAATTATTATGCATTGGCGATTTGCACCAGTTGCCACCGGTAGCGCAAAACCACGAGTGGAGTATTTTACAGGAATATTATAGCACGCCTTTTTTCTTCGACAGCATGGCCATTAAAGAACAAATGCCCTTGCTGATTGAACTGAATAAAATTTACCGGCAAAAAGAAGATTCGTTTGTACGGCTGCTAAATAAAGTGCGTAACAACCAAATGGATGCTGATGATTTTGAAGATTTGAACATGCGCTACGATCCTTTATTTTCTCCTATGCCCGGCGAAAAATATATTACACTCACTTCTCACAATAAACAAGCGGCAGAAATTAACCAGCGAAAAATAGAAAATTTATTTACCAATGCTTTTACTTTTAAGGCAGAGATAGAAGAAGATTTTCCGGAACATATTTTTCCTGCAGAGGCTGAATTGTTGTTGAAAGAAAGTGCACAGGTAATGTTTTTAAAAAATGATATTATTGCAAAAAGATATTTTAATGGAAAGATTGGTGTTGTAAAACTTTTAGAGAAAAATAAAATTATAGTGGATTGTGATGGTATTGATATTGAAGTGGCTAAAGAAACCTGGGAAAATACCCGCTATACTTTAAACCGCAGCGATGGAAAATTAGAGCAGGAAACTATGGGTACTTTTACTCAATACCCATTGCGTTTAGCCTGGGCCATTACTATTCACAAAAGCCAGGGTTTAACTTTTGAAAAAGTTATGATAGATGCCGGCTCTTCTTTCAGCAGCGGACAAGTGTACGTAGCACTCAGCCGTTGTACCAGTTTAGAAGGCATTGTTCTGTTGAGTAAACTTTCGTCCACCACATTGTTTAGTAATGATAATGTAATTAAAGGTCAGCAATCGCTTACACATAAAGGCTCGCTTGCAGAACGTTTTACAGGTGCAAGACAAGTTTTTACCCAACAATTAATAAGCGAAATTTTTAGTTTTAATGATGTTGAAATTAATATTGCTTTATTGCTGCACCATATTACACAGCAGCAGGATAAATTAAATGCTGAAGCTTTATCATGGATAGAAAATATTAAACAACCTTTTATTAGTGACAGATCTGTTGGTTTAAAATTTATTGATGTAGTGAGCGGTATTATGAAAGAGGAGCCTGTGATTGAAAATAATGCAGCGGCGCAAAAAAGGATAAGTGATGCCGCTAATCATTTTGAGCCTAAATTTTTAGCGTATCAAAAGGCGTTACAAAATCATCCACTGGTAACAGAGCATAAAGAAACTTCCAATATTATTAATGAACAGTTGAATCAACTGGCTTTAGCAATTTACAGCACTATTTATTATCTGCAATATTGCAAACAACCTTTTTCGGTAACTACATTTTTGCAACACAAATTAAAATTTGCACTGCCTAAAATTAATCTTACCTGTTATGCCAGTGGCAAAAAAGAAACTTACACCGATGTTGCCAATACAGAACTGTATAATACACTTAAACGCTGGAGAGATATGATGGTGGGAGAAGAAAACGTGGCGATTTATATGGTGGCAAACCAGGCTACGCTTAAAGAAATTGCAACTTATCTGCCCTTAACAAAAAAAGATTTGTTACAAATAAGTGGTTTTGGAAAAGCTAAGGCTGATAAATATGGCGATGATATTATTGAAGCAGTAGCAGAATATTGCAACCGCAATGGTATTGAAACCAATATGGCCGAAAAACTAATCAACCCAAAAAGAGAAAGAAAAGAAAAAAGCACTGTTGCAAAAGTTGATACCAAAGCTGCTACTTATGACTTATACAAAGAAGGAAAAAGTATTGAAGAAATATGCAAAGAAAGAAATTTAGTAAAAGTAACAATTGAAGGACATTTAGCACATTATGTTTTTACCGGAGAAATTAATATTGACGATGTGGTAAGCAAGCAAAAACAGCAACAGATAAAAGATGCCGTTGTTATTTATGGTTCACTCAGCCATAAAACATTGATTGAAAATTTGCCTGCCGATTTTACTTATGGCGAAATTAAACTGGTATTGGCCGCAGGTAAAACTACAACCGCCTGATGAAACTAACACAAGAACAAGAAGACATTATTAATTCTGCCGGAGATATAAAAATAAATGCCGTTGCAGGTTCGGGCAAAACCACCACTATTATAGAATATGCCAAAGCCAGGCCAGCAACTGCTAAAATTTTATACCTGGCTTTTAATAAATCTGTAAAACTTGAGGCGATAAAAAAGTTTGCTGCAAAGGGTTTGCAAAATGTTACCGTTGAAACCGCACATTCGCTGGCGTATAAAAATATTGTTTTCCGCCATCATTATAAAGTAAGGATACAGGGTTATAAAACACATGAAATAGCAGAGTTACTGGGCTTGCAGGGCAATGGCGAAAAACACCATGAGTATGTAATTGCCAACCACATCAATAAATTTATTGCGCTTTTTTGCAACAGCGATAAAACAAAAGTGCAGGAAGTAAATTATTTAGATACCATCAGCGACCCTAAAGCTAAAACTTTTGTAAAAACTTTTTATCATTTTATAGAAACACAAACCAGGCAACTGCTGGCCAAAATGGATAAAGGCGAAATTGAAATTACCCATGATTTTTACCTGAAAAAATTTCAACTGCAAAACCCTGTTTTACAATTTGATTATATTTTATTTGATGAAGGACAGGATGCTTCGCCGGCAATGCTGGATATTTTTTTAAATCAAAATGCCACCAAAGTAATTGTAGGTGATACACACCAGCAAATTTATAGCTGGCGTTATGCTGTAAACTCTTTGGAGAAAACCAGTTTTACTACTTTTAATTTGAGCCATAGTTTTAGGTTTGGTGCAAACATTGCCAACCTTGCCACACAGGTTTTATTTTGGAAAGATGCTATTTCCGAAACCAAGACTGTTAACATTAAAGGGCTTGGTACCAATACCGATACCAAAACAAAAGCCGTAATTGGCCGAACCAATTTGGGTTTGTTGTTAAAAGCTATTGAGTATGTAACGCAGAAAAAAAATATTAAGAAAATTTATTTTGAAGGCAATTTTAATTCTTACACTTATGCAGATGAAGGCGCTTCTTTATACGATGTTTTAAATCTGCAGAATAATAAACGGGCTTTAATAAAAGATGCTTTAATAAAATCGATGGGCTCGATAAAAGATTTAGAAGAATACATTGAAAAAACGGAAGATGCCCAATTGAGTATGATGCTGGAAATAGTAAAAGAATATGGGAATGATATTTACGACATTATAAAAACTATAAAACAAAAACAGGTTGAAAATGATGATAAAGAAAAAGCGGAAGTTATTTTTTCAACAGTGCACCGTTGTAAAGGCATGGAATACGATGCCGTGCATTTGGTAAAAGATTTTATTACCGAAGATAAAGTACAGCGGCAGGCACACGAGTTGGACAATGATGAAAAGAAAATCAATAAGCTAAACGAAGAAATAAATTTATTGTATGTTGCCATTACACGTACCAAAAATAACCTGCACATTCCCGAAGAATTGTTGCCCACCGATTTTCCAAAACTGGCGCAGATACACATTATTAAAAAGGAGGAGCCTAAAGAAATAAAACCGCTGGTAATTGAAACACCTAAATCAAAATATGGGTATTCAAAATACACGGGTACTTCTGGTAAAACTTTTTCGGTAGAGTTGGTACGCACTAAACACGGAGAAGCCGTAAAACCATGGACGCCGGAACAAAATCAAAAACTAACGGAGCTTTTTAATAATAATACCTCCGACTCTGAAATTATAAAACATTTTGGCAGAAACGGAGGTGCTATCAGAGCAAGATTGAGAAAGCTGGGATTGAAATAAATCTGCCTCGGATTATTTTATATTGTAAGCCTTAATATTGATAGCTAAAAATTCGTTTGACCATTTTCTCAGGCAGCCTTTTATCATTGAAAATTGTTTGCTGTATCCAGTTACCTGCTGTATCCCAACTTTCATATTTGTAAGACAAATATTTTTTAACTGTTGAATCTTTAAAGTAAGTGACCTCAAGCATATTGTCCGGATACTTTTTATCCGTCAATTGTATTTTAACTTGTGAAGTAAGTATTCCACTGCTACCTTTTGCATTTGCACTAATTAGATAAATACTATCATAAACATTTTCATACAACATTGTTAATTTGCCGTTGGTATCGTAATTATTCATATTTGCCAAAAGACCAAATTCGGTTTGTTGTATGTTATCGTAATAACTTTCAAGCTTATCTTTTGAATCATAAATTTCTATAGCTATACACTTACTACTTTCATATTTTAGTAACATTTTTGACTGCTTCTTT
>NZ_JANPCM010000317.1:0-2536 GCF_031430955.1 Ferruginibacter sp. | reverse complement strand
AAATGATGGCTGAATGGACGAAGGGAAATTTATAAAATCCCTTTTTGTATCTAAGTAAGAATAAGAGATCCAGTAGTCAACAGTTTTAATTGTTTTTTTATCTCTCCAAAAAACTTCAAACCCTTTTGCAAAACCATTGCCGTTATTGTTTGCAGCAACTTCTCGGCCATTTAAATTGTACCCGGTTTTATACAAATCATCATATTTTTTATAAAACATTTCCATGCGTAATGTTTGTACACCGGTTAACAGTTGGTATTGTAAAATGTAGTGTGCCGCTTTTGAAAAGTTAAGTAATGTACTGGCAGGTAAATATTTTCTTTCGGGGTTTTGATAAAAAATTCCATACGCAAAACCTGCAGAACTGTATTTGCCCAACTGGTAAGCTAATGATGCCCTTGGCGCAACATTCCATTTATCTAACAATTGCGAATGCTCGGCCCGTACACCCAATTTTGCTGCTAAGGAGTTGGTAATATAAATATCCGATTCGCCAAAACCTGCTATCATGTTCTCTTTAATAGTTTCATTAAACTTTGTACCATCATATAATGTATAAGCCGATTTTTCGTTGCTGATACTAACTTCGGTACCAAAACGAACAGCACTTAAACCACTTAATTTTTTATCCAGTACAATCCTGTTTTGAAAAAAATTGCCTTTTGTACTTAAAGAAAAATTTTTGAAGGCATAAAATGCCGGAGTAGTAATAGTTTGCTTTACGTTGGCAGCATTTTGCAATTCGTTTTCTATATCATCTTTATTATTACTGAATGATGCGCCAACATTTATCTTCCACCTGTTTTTTAAATTTTGCTTATAGCTAATGTTATGATACTGGTTTAAGTTTTGTAGTGTAAAAGCATCCTTCATACCAACAGAATCAATATCGCCGGTGCGGCTGCCTACATGGGTTTTGCTTATATAACTGTATAATTTTACTATACCACCCTTCTTTGTTTTAAAACGAAAGTTGGCATCTCCATCAAGTATAACCGGTATCTTAAAATAATCCTGTCGCTGTTTTATTACATTAAATGCCAGTACCAGATTGGTATAGTTTGCACTAAAGCCCCAGCTGCTTTTTTTATCTTTTGCCAAATGCTGTATGCCGCCACCAACACCAACCACACTGGCTCCAAAATCTGCTTCGCTTTTTTCTGGTAAATCTTTACTTTCTAAAATAAGTGCCGATGATAACGCCTGGCCATACAAAGCTGAGTAACCCCCTGTACTAAAAACAGTACCCTTAAACAAAAACGGATTAAACCTTCCACGCTGTGCAATGCCGGGTGTGCCACTATAAAAAAAATTGTTTACTTGCGTACCGTCAATAAATATTTTACTTTCTGTTGCCGTGCCGCCTCTTACAAATAACCCTTCGCTTTCTCCAACCTGCTGAGCACCGGGCAAAGATTTAAAAGCACTTGTTACATCGCCATTAGCACTTGGTGTAGTTACAATATCTATATCAGTTAATACAGCGCCTTTCTTTTTATCGCTGGCTTCAAACGAGCCTGCAGATATTACCACTGCTTTTAAGTCTGTTATTAACTCTTTTAATAATACAGGAATCGTTATGTCGGTAGAACTAATGGTTACTTTTTGCTCAAAAGAGCGGTAACCAGATGAGCTGGCTTCAATGATCTGCTCTCCTTTTTCGGTTGTGGTAAAAGAGAAGCTACCAGAGGAATCTGTTGTAGCACCATCGTAAGTATTTTTTAAAACTACACTTACGCCAGCCAATGGTTTATTTTTATTATCTACTGCCTTTCCAGTAATTTTTACCTGGCTTTGTACCGTTAAAAAGTTTAGAGTTAGTAATAAAGTAAAGAACTTTTGCATTCTTTCTAATTTAACACAAACGTAAAGTAGTTTATTTTATAAACCAAATATTTTAAAGAAATAATTTTTAGTTAACATGGGATAAATGGCGTTTTAATTCATCAAAAAAATCTCATAACAATTTGTTTATCAATCAATTGAATCTGATTTAAAGTCCGACCCTGAAACCTAAAATTCATCCATAACTTATCAACATAGCCCAAAATATATTTTTTTATGTGGCCGTAAATTGTAATTTAGCAATAGAATTTAATGGGTTAGTAAGTATAAAGGGCTGTCAGAAATGATAGCCCTTTTACTTTTTAGTTGTTCCCGCTGATTGCGCAAATACTGCAGATTAATTTTCTATCTATTTTATCTTTTATATTTTTTTTACAAAAGTTTTTAAACACAAAATCTAAAATCATCAATCTTTAATCAGCATTATCTTTACAACATGAGTAAAACAAAGTCGGCATTTTTTTGTCAGAGCTGCGGATATGAAAGTGCAAAGTGGTTAGGCAAATGCCCAAGCTGTAATAACTGGAATACTTTTGTGGAAGAAGTAATTGTTAAAGGCAGCGATAAAAAAGAAAAAGATGAATGGGCAGATTATAAAAGAGATGGTAAAATAAAAACTATTTCAATTAACGAAGTTAGCAGCGCCGAAGAAAAAAGAATTATTACAACAGATACAGAATTAAACCGTGTG
>NZ_JANPCM010000316.1:0-1549 GCF_031430955.1 Ferruginibacter sp. | reverse complement strand
CAAATAACAAAGGCAGAAAACTTACAGCGCAGGATGTGGAATACAGTTTTAAAAGAATAGTAGATAAAAATACCGCCAGTCCCGGTGCATGGATATTTAACAACCGTGTGGATAGTGTGAATGGTTTTACTGCCATTAACGATTCTGTTTTTCAATTAAAATTGATACGGCCTTTTCAATCTATATTGGGCATATTGAGTATGCAGTATTGTTCGGTTGTTGCTAAAGAAGCGGTGGAAAAATATAAAAATGATTTTCGCCGCCACCCGGTAGGCAGCGGACCTTTTAGTTTTATGGCATGGGAAGAAGGGCAGGCATTGGTGTTGAAGAAAAATGAAAATTATTTTGAGAAAGATACCGCAGGGAAACGTGTACCTTATCTTGATGGCATTAAAGTTTCTTTTTACGACAGTAAGGCCACAGAGTTTTTAGAGTTTCAGCAAAACCGTTTAGATTTTATTGATGATATTGATCCTTCTTTTAAAGATGAAATGCTTACCAAAACCGGTAACCTTAAAAAAATATGGGAAGGCAAAATTGAATTACAAAAACAACCTTATCTCAACATAGAATATTTAGGCATTTTGGTAGATGAACAAAATGAGCTGGTAAAAAATTCTCCATTGCGATTACAAAAAATAAGGCAGGCCATTAATTATGGTTTCGACAGAAGGAAGATGATGCTGTATCTACGCAACTCTATTGGTATTGCTGCCGAAAGTGGTTTTGTTCCCTGCGGTTTGCCATCTTTCGATTCTGTAAATGTAAAAGGTTATCAATACAATGTTGCCAAAGCAAAACAATTATTGGCAGAAGCCGGTTATGCCGATGGAAAAAATTTGCCAGAAATAAAATTACTCACCATTCCCATTTATGGCGATTTAGGAAATTATATTGCTAATGAACTTCGGCAAATTGGAATAAATATACAGGTGGAAGTAATACAAAAAAGTTTGTTACTGGAGCAGACTTCAAAATCGCAAGCATTATTTTTTCGTGGCAGCTGGATAGCCGATTACCCCGATGCAGAAAATTACCTGAGTGTTTTTTACAGCAAAAATCCTGCACCGCCCAATTACACCCGTTATAAAAATGCAGCGTACGATATGTTGTATGAAAAATCTTTATCAGAAAAAAATGACAGCCTCCGTTACAAATTGTATCAGCAAATGGATAAAATAATTATTGCAGATGCGCCGGTGGTGCCGCTTTGGTACGATATGGCTATACACCTTGTTCATTTAAATATTGAAAACTTTTATCCAAACAGTTTAAACCTTTTGGAGCTAAGAAGGGTAAAAAAATTATAACTTATGAAATCATTTAAAAAATTAAAAGTTATTGCGGGTTTAGCAGCCTTCATTTTTATGGGCATTGCTGCTGTTAAACAACCGGTAAATGAAGAATTTAAAAACCTGCAGGTGTTGCCCAAAAACATAACAACCGATTCGCTGGATAAGATAATGGATGGTTTTAATGTACAACTCGGTGTGGATTGTAAATACTGTCATGTAAAGGATAAAAAAGCCGATTCACTTATTTTCGACAA
>NZ_JANPCM010000315.1:0-1690 GCF_031430955.1 Ferruginibacter sp. | reverse complement strand
GAAAAGTATATGGAAAAATTGATTGCTGCATTTAACCCTGAGGCAGCAACTAATGTAATGTGCCGCAATACACTTTCCATAGGATGGGATGGCTTTATTTATGATTGCGATTTTAACCAGATGCTGGAATTGAAAGTGGATTGCAGCAGCAAACATATTGCACAATTCAACAATACTGCATTACAAAACCGTTCTATTGTAGTTAACCAGCATTGCTTTGGTTGCACGGCGGGTGCAGGCAGCAGTTGTGGTGGTGCGGTGGCAGAGTAAATCCTGTTTTAACATATTAACGTAAATAAAAAAAACTGCCAGCTGCAACACAATACTGCCATATTAATTTTTAGCCGTTCGGCAAAATCGGAAAGCTTCATTAAAAAATTGCATGCCGATCCCAAAAAAAATATACAACTCCATCAGGCATTTTATAATAAAACCATAAATATTGCAAAAGAAACAAAGCTTCCATTTATTGTAATAGATGAATTACAACAGCAGGGCAACAACTTTGGAGAAAAATTTTGCAATGCAGTTGAATATTGTTTTGGCAGGGGCTATGCTAATTTAATCACTATTGGCAGCGATTGTGCCACATTATCTGCAAAAGATATTTTAAAAGCAAATAGCCAATTACAAAATAATGCTAATGCCATTGGAGCCGACAGTCGGGGTGGTTTTTATTTACTGGCACTGCAAAAAAAATATTATCAAAGAGGTACTTTTTTAAACCTAAACTGGTGCAGCAATCAACTCTTTAAGAATATTACAGCTCATTTTAAAGATAATTTACACACCTCTTTTTTTATTCTGCAGTGCAAACAAGATATAAATAATGCCGGTAACCTGAATGCTTTATGTAAACAGGCGTTATCCGATAATTTTATAAAGTTATTAAGCCTCATAACTATCAGCATTTATAACAGGTATTATACAATTACGTTTTTATTGCAGCAGTTTTTTTACAGCAGCTGCGCCTTACGTGGCCCACCCACTTTTGTAAGACTTTAATTTTTACACCACTGTAAAATTACCTTCACTTTAAAGGTAAAAAATCAAAGTGCCTTTCACAAAAAAATCATTTCGGGTCAATGCAAAAATTTATTATTACTGTATCAGTATTTTTTATTGTTATTAATTTATCTGCTCAAATAACCACTTCGGGTATTAAAGGCACTGTTATTTTATCATCCGGTAAAACACAATTTGCCAACGCAACCGTACAAGCGGTTTTAGAAACCACCGGGGAAAAATATACTGCTATTACACAAACCAATGGCAACTTTATTATTACCAATATGAAGAGTGGCGGACCTTATACCGTTATCACTTCATATGTTGGTTATGCTTCAGATACATTACAGGACGTTTATCTTTCTTTAGGAAATTATTATATAGCCCAAGTAGAATTAGTAAACAAAACCTCTTTACTTAATGAAGTAACAGTATCTGCCAATAATAAAAAGAAAATTAGTTTTGGTAACAATATTACCGGCACACAATTAGCACAGCTGCCCACATTAAACCGCAGTCTGCAGGATTTTACAAGGTTAACTGCACAAGCAAATGGCAATAGTTTTGCCGGAGCCAATTACAGGTATAACAATTTAAGTATTGATGGAGCATCGCTTAACGATGCTTTTGGTTTTACTGAGCCTGCAAGCGGGGCTGGTGGCTCATTGGCAACAGGTAACCC
>NZ_JANPCM010000314.1:0-2138 GCF_031430955.1 Ferruginibacter sp. | reverse complement strand
GGCGCTGTGATGGATATTAAAAAAGTTACCCTGCATACACTGGAACAAAACGGCAGCTGGATATATTTACCTTCAAAAGTTGAAGTAACTTATATGTACTCGATTGATACAGGAAAAAATGCTTTGCTTGGTCCGCCTGATAAAATGTTAAGCGTTGATGTGCAACACGGAAAAAACATTTCCAAAATTGAAATACCCGGCGAACAAAGGTGCCGCTACATTCGTGTGGTGGCAAAAAATTATGGTATCATCCCCTCGGGTAATCCCGGTGCCGGTAATGCGGCGTGGTTATTTGCAGATGAGATTGAGGTGGAGTAACCCGATAGTTTCAGCCTATTATCGTTTTGTGTATCACTATTTTTGGATTTCTTTAGATTAATAAAATTTTAGAAAAAAAAGATAACTATAATTAAAACATCCTTAATTTTAAAGCAACAGATCATTCGTTTTATACTTTCCCTGTCGCTATTGCATTTTTGTTCAAATTAATATCTTGCAAAATGAAATTTTTACTGCTCTTATTTTCTGCAGCTTTGCTTTCAACAGGTATGTTTGCCCAAAATTTTAAATCCATTTTTAATGGTAAAGATTTAACGGGCTGGACCAATAACGGTACAGAAAAATGGTATGTAGAAAATAAAGAACTGGTTTGTGAAAGCGGGCCCGATAAACAATACGGCTATCTTTCTACCAATAAAAATTATAAAAATTTTGAACTTACTCTTCAGTTTAAACAGGAGGCTAATGGTAACAGTGGCGTATTTATCCGGTCCACAATTGAAGGCACAAAAATTAGTGGCTGGCAGGTAGAAGTGGCCCCGGCTAATAAACATACTGGTGGCATTTACGAATCGTACGGACGTGGCTGGCTGATACAACCCAAGGCTGAGGATGAACAATGGTTAAAAATGGGTGAATGGAATAAAATGAGGATTGTGGTAATTGGTGATGAAGTTACCAGTTGGTTAAACGGGCATAAAATGGTTTACCTTAAAGATGAAAAAATTGGAAAAGGACAAGGATTTATTGCCCTGCAAATTCATGATGGCGGAGGAATAAAAGTGAGGTGGAAAAAAATAAAAATTAAAGAGCTGGATTAATACAAGATCATAAATTTCCTGTTTTATTTGATTATTGATAATTGTTTTACTGTAAGTTTCCTGTAGTATAATAAGCCTGGCTTTTAAAGATCAGGGGACAAATGCAGAATTTACAGTAGTACAAAAGTTTAATCAGGGCTCCTTCCCGGAATCGGGCTGTATTCGATTCCGGGTCGCCTTTTTGGTTCTTTTTTGGAGAAGCAAAAAAGAACCAAAAAAATTATTCGACAATTATATTTTTAAAATTTGGTAAAAGTTCAGCACGTTAATAATTAATTTACACCACATAAAATTTATTTAATGAATAACAATACCGGATCATCACGTAGAAATTTTATTAAAAAACTGGCAGTGTCTTCTGCTGCTGTTACTGTTGGTGCAAATTTGTATGCAGCCGAAAATAAAAATATTTATTTTGAAAAGTTAAAACGAATACCACCAGGTGCCAATGATAAAATAAATATTGCATTAATTGGTGCCGGTGGTATGGGTACGCAGGATGTACTTACTGCACTTAAAGTTCCCAATACAAAAATAGTGGCCGTATGCGATTTGTATGATGGCCGCTTAAAAGATGCCAAATCAAAATGGGGTCCCGATTTATTTACTACACGGCAGTACAAAGAAATATTAAACCGAAAAGATGTTGATGCAGTCATTATAGCAACCCCCGATCACTGGCACCAGCAAATTTCTGTAGATGCTATGAAAGCAGGCAAACATGTGTATTGCGAAAAGCCAATGGTACACGCCATTACAGAAGGCCCGGCAGTTATAAAAGCGCAAGCAGAAACCGGAAAAATTTTCCAGGTAGGCAGCCAGGGTGTTTCATCTTTAGGTAACGAAAAAGCAAAACAATTATTAAAAGACGGCGCCATTGGGCAATTGAATTATGCTGAAGGTTTTTGGGCACGCCATTCTCCCACCGGTGCATGGCAATATCCAATACCTGCAGATGCATCAGCAGCAACAGTGGATTGGGAAACTTATATCAGCAATACCAACAAACGGTCATTTGATGCCACTCGTTTTTTCAGG
>NZ_JANPCM010000313.1:0-1992 GCF_031430955.1 Ferruginibacter sp. | reverse complement strand
AGTAGTTGTAGTAGGTTATTCAACGCAAAGAAGAAGAGACGTTACTGGTAGCGTACAAACCATAAGTGCAGACAGATTGGAAACAGTAGCTCAACCAAATATTGTTAATTCCTTAGCAGGTAAAGTTGCAGGTGTACAAGTAACTTCATCTTACGGATTTGCTGGTGCAAGCACATCTGTACAAATTCGTGGCCAAAATTCTTTCATGGCATCTGCCGGAACATTCTATGTAGTTGATGGCGTAACACAAACTTCAATTAACCATATCAATCAAAAAGAAATTGCAACTATTGATATTTTAAAAGATGAAAAGGCAACAGCAGTATTTGGTGCTGCCGCAGCAAACGGAGCAGTGATCATCACCACAAAAAATTTCAAACCAGATTCTTCGTATAAAAAAATTCGGGATAAAATTGAAACAGAAAATATTGCTGAAGAGCCTGCAAAACCAAATTTTAATATCGAAACATTCGATTACCTGAAAGAAATTAAACTAACTGAAAAAGTAAACCGCTATGTAAAATATTTAGCACTACGCCAGTATTATATCAGCAGGCCCACTTATTTTTTTGATGTAGCCACATACTTTTTAAAAACAGGCGATAAAGCAAATGGCCTTACCATTCTCAGCAATTTGGCAGAGTTAGAAAATGGCAGTTACGAATTGTACAAAATGCTGGGCTATAAATTAAAAGAAGCCCGTGAATACGAAGGTGAATTATCAGCTTTTAAAAAAGTAAAAGAATTACGCCCTAACGATCCGCAGAGTTACAGGGATTGTGCACTGGCTTATTTGGATTTAGGAAATTACCAACAGGCATTGGATATGCTATACGACGGCATGACAAAAAGTTACAGTAATGAAATGGACAGAATGTACAGCGGCATTGAAGAAATATTTCTAACAGAGATCAGCCGCATCATTGCATTACACAAAAACGAATTGAATCTTAAAAACATTGATAAAAAAATAAATATTCCCATGCCATCCGACGTAAGAGTGGTAATGAACTGGAATATGAACAACACCGATATTGATTTGTGGGTAACTGATCCCAATGGTGAAAAATGTTTTTACAGTCATAAAACAACAGCAATGGGTGGCCGCATATCCGATGATTTTACCGAAGGCTTTGGCCCCGAACAGTTTTTATTAAAAACTGGTGCTAAAGGAAAATATAAAATTCAAATAGATTATTACAGCGATACACAGGCTACACTTGCAGGCCCCACAACCATTATGGCAGAAATTTATTTGCACTATGGAACAACTAAAGAAGTAAAAAAGATTGTAACACTGCAAATGCAAAAAGAAAAAGAAGGTGAAGTATTTATTGGAGAGGTAGAGTTGTAAATTAAATTTTGCTACGGGTTAGGGTTGCCAATTTTTTATAGGTTGACAACCCTTTACATTTCTGTAACAATTTAAATTACACCCGCTATGAGCTATAGCAAATGGCTCATACTTTTTTAAGTACATTTGCATGCTTAAAAGTAAACATGCAATTAACACCGGTAACTAATAAAAATACTGCAGATCAATTTTTACAGGTAGCAGTAAAATTATATAAAGATGATGCCAACTGGATCCGTCCGCTGGATAAAGATATTAATGAAGTATTCGACAAAAATAAAAATAAAGCCTTTCGTTTTGGAGAAGTGGAAAGATGGATTTTAAAAGATGAAAAAGGAAATTTAACCGGCCGCATTGCAGCCTTCATCAACAAAAAATATAAAAATAAAGGCGATGAAGTAACAGTTGGCGGCGTTGGTTTTTTTGAATGCATAAATAACCAGGCCGCCGCAAATTATTTATTAGATACTGCCAAAAATTGGCTGCAGCAAAAAGGAATACAGGCAATGGATGGCCCCATAAATTTTGGCGAACGGGATCGTTGGTGGGGGATGGTTACAAAAGGTTTTACCGAACCATTATATTGCATGAATTATAATCCCCCACATTACGTTACCCTCTTCGAAAACTATGGCTTT
>NZ_JANPCM010000312.1:0-2082 GCF_031430955.1 Ferruginibacter sp. | reverse complement strand
AAAGTAAAAGTAATTACAACCTTCTCACAGTTGAAAGGAAAATATGTTTTGCATTGCCATAACCTTGAGCATGAAGATAGTGGCATGATGCTGAATTTTGAAATTGTATAAAATTAAACATGGTGCACAAACCAGCAGCATTTAAAACAATGATGTACTTAAAATAAATCTAATAGTCATTAAATAATAAATAAAATTCAGTTACTCTTTAAATGAAAAAAATGAAAAAAGAATTTGAAATATAAGTAATGAGATGTGGTGGCTGCGAAAGTCAAGTAAAAAAAGCCTTATTGCAAATCCCTGGTGTTACAGAGGCCGAAGTTCAGTTGCAGCCGCAAAGAGCGATTGTTACCATGAGCAAAAACATAGATGTGGCCGAATTGCAAACCCAACTCAGCAACGCAGGAAATTATACAATTAAAGAAATTATAGCAGCAAATTAAAATCAATATAAAAAAAATCAGTCCTAACAAATTTAAAAATTAAAAAAAACAATTATGAAAAAATTACTTTTTACTGCCGCAATTCTCCTGTGTGCAGCACTTGTTTTTACAGCTTGTACCGGTAATAGCAGCAATGCAAAAACAGAACAGTTAGCAAAAGATGAAACCTACACCTGCACTATGCACAATGAGGTTATGAGTGATAAACCGGGAAAATGCCCCAAGTGCGAAATGAATTTGGTAAAACAAAAAATGACAGCGGAGCAAATGAAAATGATGAAGGAAGGCACCTATACTAAACCAAAAGAATAAAGACAATTTTATTTGTAACAGGCAACAGGTATTGCTTCATAAACCTTAGTTTATAAATGTTGAAATTAAAACCAATCTCATCATCCATTCTTGCACTTGGAGGATTGCTTCTTATGGCAATGGGTATTTACTTTATTATTTTACGCTCCCCATTATTGCCGGAAGATTTACGTTATATGCAATCAACAGCAGCAAGTATTCAGAATAATGTGGCAGGTTTATCTGCCTGGCTTCAAAAAGTTTTTTGGGTTATGGGCAGTTACATTTTTACATCAGGATTACTGATTATTTTTATTGCACTCACCTCTTTTCGGAAACGTTTGCCCGGAACATTTATTATCGTTGCCCTGGCAGGAATTACTTCAATAGGATCGATGACGGTTGTAAACTTTATTATTGATTCAGATTTCAAGTGGCTCCTGTTCATTTTCACACTGCCCTGGGCAATGGCATTAATTCTTTACCAGCTTTATAAATAAAAAATAATTAAATGGAACATCAACAAAAATACACCTGTCCCATGCATCCTGAAATTGTACAGGACAAACCGGGCAACTGTCCTAAATGCGGAATGACCTTAGTTGCTGTACAAGCTGAAACAAATACAATCGCTTCACATCAGCAAGATGCTGAAAGTAAACCATCATCCGATCATGCAGCACACAACATTCCCGCCGGTAGTAAGGAAAATAATGAAGTGGTAAAAGCAGATTTGCATAAAGGAGCACAAAGTTTTCAACGATATACCTGCCCCATGCACCCGCAAATTGTACAGGATGGGCCGGGAAAATGTCCTTTATGTGGAATGACCCTGGTGCCACTTACAAAATCAAAAGATGGTTCCTCTCATTCTTCCCATTCTTCCGGCATTGCAGATTTTAAAAAAAGATTTTATGTAGTGCTGGCGCTTACAATTCCCATTATGCTGTTATCAGAAATGATACAGCACTGGTTGAATATTCATATCGTTTTCACCGGTTCACAATATGTATTGCTGGCCTTGTCATCCACTGTTTTCTTTTATGGCGGCTGGCCTTTTTTAAAAGGATTAGTTGATGAAATAAGGGTAAAGAATCCCGGCATGATGACGCTGATTGGATTTGCTATTTCAGTGGCTTACATCTATAGTGTAGCCACCGTATTTGGATTGGAAGGCATGGATTTTTTTTGGGAACTGGCCACACTTATTTTAATAATGTTGCTGGGGCATTGGATTGAAATGAAATCTGTTGCAGGTGCCTCAAGGGAATTGGAATTATTGGTGCAGTTAATGCCCGATGATGCACATCTTGTAAAAGGGGAACAGATAACTGAGGTGAAAACAGTA
>NZ_JANPCM010000311.1:0-6530 GCF_031430955.1 Ferruginibacter sp. | reverse complement strand
GCTTTATCTTTTTCAGCCCGGTTAACAGTAAGCCCGCCCTTAGATACAGCTGATATCACTAACTCCCTGGGAAAATCAAGTATATACCGGCTAAAAATAACGGGTATTGATTTTTGAAAATACCAGTCTTTTACTGCATACAAATAATCTGCATCGTCTTTATATTTATATTCTATTATACTGCCCGGCTTTACATCAGGAAATGTAAAAATCAATTCGGAAAACCTGTTATTAATTTTTTTTCTGTAAACTGCATCTTTTTCTACTTTGGTTATAACCATATTGCCTGCAGCATCTGTATTAATGGTTTGTGCCGAAAGCCCCTTGATATCTTCAATATTTTTACCAGACAGAAAAGGAATTTTAATGTTGGCCTCCTCCATTCCTTTTTTGTTTAAGATTTTTATCCTTACATGCCGTTCCAGTTCAGTTCTGCTTTGTTTAATATCGCAGTACACTTCTGCAACATCAAATAAAACTACCGCTTCGGCTGCTTTATCAAATTCACATTCTTTCATTTCTAACTCGGCTTTATCTATTTTGCCAAAGGCAGGAATTTCTTTTTGTGCAGTTGAAGTAAAAAATAAAAATACAAGGGTTGTAATCAGGAGTGTTGATTTCATATTGGGATTTATTTAGGTGTAATGTAAATTAAATATTTTTAATCAAACTAATTATATCTTATCGTATTTTCATTTAAAATTATTGTGATGAAGATTATAAAGCTGGTATTGGCGGTATTACTGCTAAATTCCTGTACTGCACAAAACAACAGCATTAGCTTAAAGACAAACGATACTGATAATACGCTGCTATGGGAGATAAGCGGCAAACAACTTACAGCACCCAGCTACCTGTTCGGTACTTTTCATCTTATTTGTAAAGATGATATACCTTTGGGACACAGTTAAACAAAGCCATTAAATCAACGGATGAAATTTACATGGAAATGGATATGGACGACCCTGCAACAATGATGGGAGGTTTACTGCTAATGAATATGAGGGGTGACAGTACTTTAAAAAAATTATATAAAGATGAAGAGTATAAAAAAGTAGAAAACTTTTTTAATGATTCGCTGCACATACCTATTGGTATGTTTCAAAAAATGAAACCATTTTTTTTAATGGCGATGCTTTACCCTAAAATGCTGCCCTGTAAAACCATTAGTGGTGTAGAAACTGAATTAATGACATTAGCCAAAGAAAATAAAAAAGAAATTAAAGGTTTGGAAACAATGGCTTTTCAGGCGGCGGTGTTCGACAGTATTCCTTATACACAACAGGCAAAAGAATTATTAAAAACAATTGACAGCCTGGAGGCGTACAAAAAATATTTTGATACCATGGTACGTGTGTATAAAAGCCAGCAGTTAAATAAAATAGAAGATCTTTTTAGCAAAAGCGAATTTGGTATGCAGGATAACCAGGATATTTTATTGTATAACAGGAATAAAAACTGGGTAAACCAACTTAATGTAATTCTAAAAAAAGAAAGCGTTTTTATTGCAGTGGGTGCCGGGCATTTAGTAGGCAATATGGGATTGATAAATTTATTGCGTAAAGAAGGTTATACTTTAAGGCCGATTGACAATAAGTAATTGGTAATTGGGAATTTGGAATTTGGTTGTTGACGTTACGGTAAGATAATATAGTTTAAGTTTAAACCTAATTACAAATTACAAATTCCCAATTCCCAATTCCTACTTTATCACAACATCCTTCACCAGCTTTTCTCCTAAGGCTTCATTGATGCGTTCTATAATTTTTTCTTTTTGATAAAGCAATTCATTTTTTAACGGCGCTACAGCAGAAGTAATGTATAAAGTGTGATTGATGATTTGAATTTTATCAGTGTATTTGGCAACTGTTTTACCCATTATATCTTCCCAAACATCTTCAATACGCAAAGCCTGGATGCCGCTTTTTAAACGGCTCTTTTGTAAAAATTGCTGAATAGCATCCTGTAAAGAAATTTCTGCCATAATTATTTTATATACAATTTATAAGATCCGTTAATTTCACTGGCTGCATTTCTTTTATCCCATACTTTAAATGATATAGTAACCCAATCTCTTTTATCATTCAGCTCAGTAATTACTGCTTTTAAAACAATGGCGTTTGCATTTACTTTGCTTACTCCCGAAGAATCATACAATTTAAATACATCTCCCGATTCTACTAATTTTTCGCCATTGCTCCACAAAATTTGTTCGCTGCCACCGGGAAAAATCTTTCCTCTCACTTCTTTAAATCCTTCGGTTATTAACAGGGTTAAATTAACCTGCTGATTAAGATCAACTTTATTGCTGTCACCCACTTTTGTCCTGTCATTAAATACAAGATACGCATCTTGTATTACAAAACCTTTGGTAGTTAAAGTAATACCATTTTTAAAAGTTTGTTCTTTTAAAACTGCAACAGAACTATTGTTTTCTGGCGCTTCAATTTTTTGTACTGCAATCTTTTTAGCTACCGGTTTTTTTATACCTGGCTTTTGAGCAGCAATATATTTTACAGCAAAAATTTGCACACACAATAATAACAGCAACTTAAAAATTAATTTCATATTTTTTTCAGGCAGTAAAAATAGAGATAAAAAACTCCGATCTATTATCAGCCATTTAAATTAACACTATCGAAACATTTCCAAATTTGCTACAGCTCAATTACCTGGTATTTTACCTGTAAAGATTTAAAAGCATCCTCCAGCCTGTCCTTGTGTGTATCGGTAATAAAAACCTGCCCGGTATTTTCATTGCAAACCCAATGCAGTAAATGCTGCATGCGGTTATCATCCAGTTTTTCAAAAACATCATCTAAAAATAAAAGGGGAGCAAAACCTTTATTGGTTTTTAATAATTCAAACTCGGCCAGTTTTAAAGCAAACAATAAACTTTTGCGTTGCCCCTGCGATGCAGTGTTTTTAAAAGATTGATCATTCAATAACATACTGATATCATCTTTATGCACACCACCGTTACTCCGTTGCAGCATAAAATCTTTTTGCCGGTACTGGTTTAATACAGATTCAAAATCTCCGGTATTTAACTGGCTTTCGTATTGCAATGTTACTGCTTCGGCATTAGCTGCAATTTGATTGTAAAATTTTTGTACCAATGGAATTAAATCTGCAGTAAAATTTTTTCTTTTGGTATAAATAAAATTTCCGGGAACAATCAGTTGTTCATCCAGCACTTCTAAAAGCGGCCAGTCGGTTTTACCCTGTTCTGCAAAACGCTTAAGCAAACTGTTGCGCTGCTGTAATACTTTGTTGTATTGAATCAGTTGTTGTAAATATTCAGCATCCATCTGGCTGATAACGGTATCAATAAAACGTCTGCGTTCTTCACTGCCACCAGTAATTAATTCAATATCATCCGGTGCTACCATTACTGCAGGAAATTTGCCAATATGCTGGCTCATTTTTTCGTAAGGCACTTCATTTAATAATAATTCCTTTTTGCCTGCACCACGATGGATGCAAACCAATTTTTGCTCTTCGGTGTCATTTTCAAAAAAAGCTTCCAGCCTAAAACCATCTTTATCAAACTGCACACTCAAAGCATCTGTCTTGCTAAAATAACTTTTGGTAAAACAGCAGTAGTAAATGGCATCCAGCAAATTGGTTTTGCCCTTGCCATTTAAGCCGCAAATGCCAATAACCCTTTCTTTAAAATCGAAAGAAGCAAAATCGTAATTTTTGTATTGGGTGATGGTTATTTTGTTGATTTGGAGCATTGCGGCTGCAAGATAATTTAATAAACTCTTGGAGGGTTCTAAACCATACAAGAGTTTATTAAATAGTAAAAGATTGATATTACTTTTTATAAAAAACAATTAAAGCTCAATAGAGAGTTAGTGCTGAACGGAGCGTCGCCACTTCTGTCCAATTAGCGATTTGCTGCCCGTAATCCCAAAAAATCAGTTTTCAAAACTGTAAACCGAAAACTGAAAACCCTTATCTTTGCCGCCTAAAATTTAAAACCTTGGCTACAAAGTTTTCTAAAGAAACTTATTTATACTGGTACGAACTGATGCTGCTTTTGCGCAGGTTCGAAGAAAAAACTGGTCAGTTGTATGGCATGCAAAAAATCAGGGGCTTTTGCCATTTGTATATTGGGCAGGAGGCTGTAGCTGCCGGATGTATGACGGCAACCAACCCGACCGATAAATTTATAACTGCCTACAGGTGTCATGCTTTGGCTATTGCAAAAGGTGTTACGCCAAAATCAAGTATGGCAGAATTGTACGGTAAAGCAACAGGCTGCAGCAAAGGAAAAGGCGGCAGCATGCACTTATTTGGTGTGGATGTGGGCTTTTTTGGTGGCCATGGTATTGTGGGTGCACAAATTGGTACCGGTGCAGGCTTGGCTTTTGCTGAAAAATATAAAGGCACTAATAATGTAGCTCTTTGTTTTTTTGGGGATGGCGCTGCAAGGCAGGGTATGCTGCATGAAACTTTTAACATGGCAATGCTGTGGGATTTGCCGGTAGTTTTTATTTGCGAAAATAACCATTATGCAATGGGTACTTCTGTAGCCCGTACCAGCAAAACATTAGATATTTATAAATTGGCCGACGCATACGATATGCCTGCAGATGCAGTAGATGGTATGAGCCCCGAAGATGTACACAATGCAGTACTAAGGGCTGCCAACAGGGCAAGAGAAAAAGGCGGACCAACTTTATTAGAAATAAAAACTTACCGCTACAAAGGGCATAGCATGAGCGACCCTCAAAAATACCGCAGTAAAGATGAGGTAGAAGAGTACAAAGAAAAAGATCCGATTGATCATGTATTGAATGTTTTAAAAACACAGTATAAAATTGCAGATGCTGATATTGATGTAATAAATGAAAGGGTTAAAAAAGAAGTGGAAGACAGTGTGCAGTTTGCAGAAGAAAGCCCATGGCCTAATGATGATGAATTATTGAAAGATGTTTATGTACAGCAGGATTATCCGTTTATTGTAGATTAAAAAAAGTTAAAAGCTGTTGAAATTAAATATTCAAATTCAACGCTTAAAAAATATTAAACCAATATTAAAAAATAAAAATGGCAGAGACAAAAGTAAAAGTTGAAAGTGTGGAGACCAATGATGTGGTAGAAAGAGCAAAAGGTTTTTGGGCAAAATTCAGCAAACCTGTTATTTATGTGGGCACTGCAATAATTGTATTGATTGGCGGATGGTATGCTTACCTTAACTTTTTTAAAGCACCCAATGAATTAAAAGCCAGCGAACTTATTTTTCCTGCTGAAAAATTGTTTGGTAAAATGGCGGCTGCTTCCAGCTTTCCAAAAGATACGGTTGGTTTTGTTTTAAATGGTGGTAATATAGATGGCGAAAAAGTAACAGGGTTACTCAGCATTGCAAAAAACTACGGTGGTACACCAGCGGGCAATCTGGCACAATACATGACAGGCGCCTGCTATTTACATTTAAAAGAATTTGATAAAGCCATTAATTATTTAAAAGAATTTGATGGTAATGGCGCCGGACAAATACAAAGCGCTGCCTACAGAATGTTAGGCGATGCTTATGCAGAACAAAAGAAAAATGATGAGGCTTTAAGTAATTTTAAAAAGGCAATCGATGCTGCATCATCAAAAGATGAAGCCACTAGGTTTTTAGCATTATCTAAAGCAGCACTATTTTGTGATGCTACAGGTAAAACCAAAGAAGCCATTGCATATTTTGAACAAATAAAAGAGGAGATTACACCTGATTTTTTTAGAAATAACAGGATTGATTTTGACGCTGATAAATACCTTGCTAAATTAGGTGTGGCAAAATAACGCAATAAGCAATAGACAATTGGCAATTTGCATATCTTTGGAAGCATCAGTTTATACTAATTAACCAATTAACTATTTAACAGATCAACGTTTCAATGTCTACTCAATCATCAAACTTATATAATACCGCAGGCATCCAATTAAAAAAGGATGCCTGTGTTGTAATTGTACGTACCGAATGGAATGCTGCAACAATTGATAAACTGGAAGAGGGGTGCAAAAAAATTTTAGACGAATATAAAGTAAAGCACATGATGGTAACAGTACCCGGTGCTTTTGAACTTATTTTCGGTATTAAAAATTATTGGGAGCGGCATAAATATAAAGATGATAAGCCCTGTGTGTTTATTGCATTAGGTTGTGTGTTAAGAGGAGATACACCGCATTTTGATTATGTATGCAAAGCAGTAACAGACGGAATTGTGCAATTAAATTTATTATTGCCGGTACCAACAATTTATGGCATACTTACCGTTGATAACCAGCAACAGATTGATGAAAGATTGGGTGGGCTGCATGGGCATAAGGGAGAAGAAGCGGCTATAACTGCATTAAAGATGATTGCAGTAAACAGATTTACCCCAAACCCCTGAAGGGGCTTACAAACTGAAAATTTAAAACCATTTTTATAAACAACCAGTAACAGAATAGTTTTTGAAAAGTTATTAAAAACAGTAAACTCTTTATAAGCTCCGCCGCGGCGGATTTGGGGCATGAAAGTTCAATTATTT
>NZ_JANPCM010000310.1:0-4907 GCF_031430955.1 Ferruginibacter sp. | reverse complement strand
TATCCTGTGGTTGGTAAATACATACATACCTATGGATAGCAAAATTAAAAGTATCCTCAAAGTAGTGGTTGTAATTATTGTTATCATTTGGTTGTTAAAGGCATTCGGGCTTTTCAGTTCTTTAGGCAGCTTGAAAGTTTAATAACCAGTTAGTTTTTAAATTAAATCCAGTGTTTCTGTTTTGGCGATCATCAACACTAAATTTTGTATCAGAAAACAAAAAGAAAATTATGCACTTAAAAAAAATAATAAAAGTTTTACCAGTAATATTTTTTATAAATATCACTGTTGGTTTGTATGCTCAAACTGGGCCAGCTGCACCATCTAAGTACGATATGAAAAAAGATGGCGATGGTGACGGTGTTAAAAATAAAAGGGATAAATGCCCAAGTACACCTCCTGGTGTTATGGTTGACGGTACCGGTTGCCCTGTGGATACTGATAAAGATGGTGTGGCAGATTATTTAGATAAATGCCCCACTTTACCGGGTGCAGAAGGAATGAATGGCTGCCAGGATAAAGATAAAGACGGTGTAAGCGATATTGATGATGTATGCGCTGATGTACCGGGCCTTGCAAGGTTTAAAGGTTGCCCCGACAGTGATAGGGATGGCGTAGAAGATGCAAAAGATAAATGCCCCAATGCTGCAGGGCTGGATATTTTTAGCGGCTGCCCCGATACGGATGGAGACGGCGTAGAAGATGCGATGGATAAATGTGCTGACACTAAAAAAGGAGTTAAAGTAGATGCCCGTGGCTGTGCTGCAGACAGCGATAATGATGGCATAATAGATTCGGACGATAAATGCCCCGATACAAAAACCGGTGTTAAGGTTGATGCAAGGGGATGCCCCTTAGATACTGATGGCGATGGTGTATTAGATTCATTTGACAAATGCCCCACAGTAATGGGTGATGCTAACAATAATGGTTGCCCTGCTGTAAAAAAAGAAGCAGCCAAACGTTTACAGTTTGCTACAAGGCGCATAAATTTTGAAACAGGAAATGCATTAGTTAAAGTAGCCTCTTATCCAATGCTGGATGAAGTAGCTAATATTTTGAATGAATATCCGGATTATAATTTAAGAATAGGGGGGCATACAGATGCGGTTGAAAAAAATGCTGCCACACTTTCTCAAAGCCGTGTTGATGCAGTAAAATCGTACTTACTTACTAAAGGTGTAGCCGAAAGCAGAATTGTAATTTCGTCGTATGGTAAAACAAGGCCTGTATCCACAAATGCCAATGCAACAGCCAGGGCACAAAACAGGAGGGTAGAACTGGAATTGTATTTAAGATAAGCCGTATTCAATTTATTGACGGCATAACTATACAGCTTTTAAAAAAAATTATTGAGCAAAATAAGCATAAGCAGAGGTTTTAGGTTTAATGTAAGGGCTGTTGACAACAACAGCCCTTTTTTTAATTTCAGCAATTAAGTAAATAAAATTTAAATAATAAATTATGATTAACCTGTACAGATCTATAGAAAAAATATTTGAAAAACTTACTGCTGCAGCTACAGTGGTATTGGGTAACTCCATCACCTTTATACTTGCTTTGAGTACGGTTATATACTGGCTCACTAACAAACAATATAATGCCCAAAACTTTCAGGAAAGCTTGAGGGATATAATACTTAGTGTAACCTTTTTAAGTTTTTTCATTATTCAAAAATCATTTAACCGTTTCTCTGCGCTGCTTCATTTTAAAATTAATGAATTGATAGCATCGCATGAGCATGCAAATAATGCTGTAATACTTGCGGAAGAAAAAACTGAACACGAGATAAACTCACTTTCAAAAAAACATGCTGAAGAGAATGGAGAAATTGTGGATGAAAACAGCTGAATTTATCTATGCAACGCTCAACAAAAAATGGAACTTCTCTAAAAAGTATGAATTATATAATTTAAATACACCATTGTGTAACACTTATCAATTTAATACTATGCATTTTTGTTCTGCATTTTATAAAAATAAATTAACCATTATGTCCAATTTAAGCACTTCATTATTTTCAGCTAAAATAACCTGGAATAATCCCAAAGCCAACCATAAACAAAAAGTTTTAAAATTTACTGATGCAGATTTGTATTCTGAAGAAAGCGAAGCAGCATCAGAAATAACCCGGCCTAAAATAAAATTTATAAAGAAGAGTAATGCAGAGAATAAAATATTTTAAATAAAATTGCTACCCCCGGTTTTTATTTCTGGTATTACAATAAAGGAAATGAGAAAAGTAAAGCATTATAAAAGGTTAGTGGTTCAGGCATTTTTAGTAACTGCCGGTATTTTTTTTGTATTATCCTGCAATACTGGTGCTAAGGCAGGTAATGACAATTATATTAATGCAGAAAATAATGGGGAGAAATTAAACAGCAGTGCTGATATTAACGATGCCGGTTTTCTTTTAGATGCAGCAGAAATAAATTTGATGCAAATTGATTTAGGGCATTTGGCACAGCAAAATGGAATGATAACGGATGTTAAAGTATTAGGTAAAAAAATGGAAAATTTTTACAACAGATCTTTTCAGTATTTAATTGCACTTACCGCCAATAAATTTGTAACCTTTCCCATAACAACAAGTAATTCCATAAATGTTTATAATAACTTAAGTAAAAAAACAGGAAATGATTTTGATAAAGCCTATTGCGATATAATGATCAAAAATCATGAATACGCCATTGCTGAATTTGAAGAAGCAGCTATTGAATCAGGCGATGCAGCTGTTAGGCAGTGGGCAAAATCAATGCTTGCAGATTTGCGGATACAACTCAGCAATGCTGTTGCCTGCCAAATGAAATGCAGAGAAATGAAATTCCAATAAGCGAAGTAAAACGACAAAAGAAAAGTTTTAAGAAGAGGTATGCAGAGAATTGAAAAGCGGAAAAATATATTACTATCTAACCTCCAAAATTAATAACTATGGGAAATATCCTTTATGTAATGGCAGCAATTTTAATAGGCTTTTGGCTTATTGGATATTTTGCTTTTGGTGTGGGGCCATTTATTCATGTGCTGTTGGTTGCAGCAGCTATCGCTGTACTTTCAAGGCTTATAGTGGGTAATAAAATTGCAGATTAAAAAGGAAATAAATAAATGGCATTTTAAAAAGAGCATTTAGTGACAAAAATCAATAATTTAATTTCAGCAGAAGAAATTGTTTCCATGATAGAGAATAATAATTCTTTAGGATGGGAACATTTATACGACAGGTATTCGCCAATGATGTATGGGGCAATTTTGAAGCTTACCAGTAACGAAAAACTTGCAGAAGAAATTTTGACGGAGTCGTTTTTGCAGCTAAAAAAAAATATTTCGTTATTAAAAAACAGAAAGCCTTTATACCTGCAATTGCTGCAGCATACTTACACAACGGCTGCAGCAATTATAAAAAATAAAATAATTATACCCCATGAAGAAAATGAGGTTGCTGAAATGTTTCCCCTGGTTAATGGCTTAATGCAACGGCAGCTTTCACTTAGTAACATTGCTGCAATGCACGGCATGACCGAAGTTGAAGTAAAACTAAACCTGCATAAAGAGGTGAAGCAAATGAGAAACAAAAACAGGAATGATTTTAAACTTTATGCAGTTTTATAATTCTTTAAAGCACATGAAGTTTAATAATCTATTTATACCATTATTTTAAATTAGTTAAAGCAGCAGTCAATTTAAAAAACGTTTCAGTAAAATGAAGCGTTTTTTTATAAAAGCAGCTGGTCTTTAATAAAAAAGGGGCCAGGATAAATATCCAGCCCCGTTTAAATCCAATATCCTATGAAAAACTTGTACAAAGATAACCGGTTAACATTCGGTATTGGTTATACAGTTGTATAAAAAAATTATGTAATTCACATGTTACCAAAATCTGCACTTTAATAAGTTGCAATTATTTTATTTGTGTAATGCTCAAAAGCTATTTTAAAGAGTTTAATAATTAAAGAATTATATTTTCAGGTTATTTAGCGTTAAATTATTTCTTTTTTAAAACTCATATTTAATATAGCATTGCTTTACTTTCAACTTCAATCACTGCTAAGCCTGCGTTAGTTTTATCCGGCTAATACTAATCCTTTAAAAAATACGTTCTTAAAAAACTAGTACAATTTTTTCGAATAATTCAATATCCCCAATGAAGGGCATTTACTTTAAAATCATCAATTTTTTCAGGGTCATAAAAAGCCTCGGCACTAACCCTGCAATGGACAGTTACGAAAAAAGAAGGTTGGGTATATTTAACCTGCTTAATTTCTTTGCTTTTTTTACTGGCATTTCCATACCGGTTGCAGGCCTTTTAAACAGTGGTTATTTACCCCTGCTTGCATGGGTGGTAGCCTGTTCGCCGGCGTTAATAAGCGGCGTGGTGTTATTATTAAATTATTATCGCCGTCTTCAATTTTCGCTGCTTTGGTATTTTGTAATGTACCCTGTTTTTACCGCATTGGTCTATGCAGGCAGTGTAGATGCAGGAGTAGAATTGTTCTTTATCCTTTACGGCGTACTGGCAGTTTTCTTTTTGCAAAAACTTAACCGCATACTTTTAGCAGTGGTTATAGCAGTAGCCTGTTACAGTTTTATTTTTCTTATTCCGCAGCAATATCAATTTGTACTGAGAGAAATAAATTTTTCTTTTTATATTTTCAATCATATACTTTCCATCTGCTTTATTTTTTTAGGATTGTTTTTAATAAAAAAAGAAAATACAGAGTATCAGTTTGAAATTATAGACAGCAACAGGGCATTGCACAAAAAAAATATAGAGGTAGAAAAACAAAGTAAAGAGATAATAGTTAAAGCAAATTTGCTGGAAGAACAAACTGCACAGCTTACAGAACTTAATGCGGTTAAAAACCGCCTGTTCTCCATCATATCGCATGATCTGCGTACACCAATTTACG
>NZ_JANPCM010000309.1:0-2766 GCF_031430955.1 Ferruginibacter sp. | reverse complement strand
AATAATTTTTACATCCCTTCTGCCCATTTCACCAGGTACAATGCTTTGGGTATTATTTTTTACAGATAAAGCTATACCATCCATTTGTTTTGCCTGCTGCGATAATGGTGAATATGAAATTATTTTACCATCAGCTGTGCTGCCCTTAAGCCCTCCATAACTGAATGCAGGGTTTAATTCAATCCAACCTTTTTCGGCTTCAGCCCTGAGTGTATTTATACTTTCAGAATAACTTGTTCTGCATTCAGCAATTAATCCATTGAACATTTCCATTTGCCAGTTCAGGGTTTCTTCAATATCGATAAATTTCTCTTTATCGCTTACAGGAAATGTTTGTGCTGTTACAGCAACAGGCTCCATACCGCTTATATAGCAAGCTCCCTGCAAACAATAAAGACCTAAATCCATTAACGGTCCACCCCCGGAGTAATTTTTATTCAAACGCCATTCGCCTTTGTTGGAGTGTTGTGAAAATACTGTAATTATTTTTTTTATTTCACCATATTCTTTTTGTGTACACATCCTTATCATATCTAAATGATAAGGGTCGAAATGTAAACGATAACCGATAGACAAGAATTTGTCTGCTTTTTTACAGGCTGCTATCATTTTATCACAATCTTCCACTGTTAAAGCCATTGGCTTTTCGCAGATAACATGTTTGCCTGCTTGTGCTGCACGAATGGTATATTCTGCATGCATACTGTTGGGTAACACCACATACACAATATCAATATCCGCATTGTCTTTGATAGTATCGAAATTATCGTAGCTGTAAATATTTTTATCAGGTATATTGTATTTTTCTTTCCATAAAGGTATTTTAGATGGCGTACCAGTTACAATACCTGCCAGGTAACAATTTTTTGTTTGCAGTAATGCAGGAGCCAATTGTCCTCCAGCATACCCGCCTAATCCCACTAAAGCAATACCCAATTTACCTTCGTTATTTTTTTTCATTTTCATTTTTTATGTACCTCATTACAATTTGCAACAGTTGAAATTAATGGAATAGATAACTCTGAAAGGCTGGGGTTACAGGTAATTTTCATTTTTCAATTGTTTGTGCTCTAAAGATTAAGTATTTATTTTTTTGTACAAAAAGGTCAGCAGTTAAAAAATAAAATTCTTCCAATGCTTTTTTATCCTCTGTTGTTTAAATCATTTTTATTAAAAAAGAAGTTGTGCAAAATTGTACAGATTGTTTCTCCACACTGGCCAGGAGTGCCCACCCGGGTATTCGGTATAAGTATGCACAATATTCAGTTCTTTAAATTTAGCCAGCATAATCTGGCAATTGTTGTAAGCAATATCTTCTTTGCCACCCATGGCAATCCAAAACTGTTTAAGATTGCTGTTAATGGTTGATGCATAGTTTTTCATAAACTCATATTGCGGACTTGACAAAGCAGGCTGGTTTGCCCACCAGCCCGAACTGAACACACCCAGGTAAGCAAAGTGATCAGTATTTTTAATGCCTGCATACAATGTCTGTAATCCACCCAGTGATAAACCAGCCAGTGCCGTGTTAGCACTTCCTTTTGCAATGCGATAGTTTTTTTCAACAAAAGGCATAACGGCTTCTTTCAATTCCTTTTCAAAAAGTTGTAATGATTTTTCACCAAAACCTGCTATGCCTCCACTACTCATATTTCCATCCATCATTACAATCAGCATAGGTTTTGCCTTGCCTGCGGCGATGAGGTTATCAAGAATGAGATCAGTTTTACCCTGTGTAGCCCAACCGGTTTCATCTTCGCCACCGCCATGTAAAATGTATAGAACAGGATAGCTGGTATTAACAGCAGAATCATAATCAGGAGGAGTGTAGATATAAAACTGCCTCCATGAGTTGGTAACTCTTGAAAAATATTTTTTGATGCGTATATCGCCATGCGGCACATTACGCAGCGCATAATAAGCGCCACCAGTAAACGGAATCTCAATACCACTGGCCATTCTGCCCATCCCATAAAAAGTTTGGCTTGCCGGATCAGCAACGGCTACCCCATCTATCAGTAGTGAATAATAATGAAAACCTTCGCTGATAGAATCTGTAGTTATTTTCCAAAAGCCTTCGGTGTCTTTTATCAAATCATATTTCTTACCTAAATCAATTTGTACTTTTTTGGCTTCAGGTGCTTTGATGTTAAACATGACACGGCTGTCTGTTGTTATTTGCGGATAGGGAGCATTTCGGATATTAGATGGAGCTGGTGTGCCTGCAACCGGGTACTTTGAAAATGTGGATGGATCAACCGGTTTAAAAATCATTTGGGAAAACATGAACAAACCATTCTTCCACACTTTAAAATCATGCACACCCGGTTCAATAAAATAAATGTGGGGAATATTATTTTGCTTCAGGTAATCATGTGTTCTTTTGCTGAAGCTGATAAGCCCATCGCTGGCACCACAGGAAATGAACAGCAGTTTTATTTTTTCTTTAGCGGCATTAACATTGGGAATTAATTCGGCAGGTATTTTTGTGTTGGGTGCAGAAGAAAATCCTCCTATCCATGCAAACTTATCCAGGTTACCCAAACCAAAATTCAGCGATTGTCCGCCACCCATTGACAGACCGGCAATAGCACGGTGTTCTCTATCAGCAATTATGGGATACTTTTTTTCAATGAAAGGGATCAGGTCATTTAAAAGATCTTTTTCGAATGTAGCAAAGGCTTTTACCCTGGCACTGTCAAAAATATTTCCAATGGCTCTGTCATCTTTAATAGCACGGCCGTTAGGCAGCACCACTATCATGGG
>NZ_JANPCM010000308.1:0-13543 GCF_031430955.1 Ferruginibacter sp. | reverse complement strand
CTTTGCAAAAACCCATCATCTCAGTTTGGGGAAATACTGTTCCTGCTTTTGGCATGTATCCTTACTATGGCAAATCATCAACACAGCATTATGATGTAATTGAAATAAATAAACTCTGGTGCAGGCCATGCAGTAAAATTGGATACGATAAATGTCCTAAAGGCCATTTTAAGTGCATGGAATTAATTGCTGTTAATGAAATTGTAAACCTTGTTAATCATCATTTGGGAAAGTAATAAATGTTGTTGATTTGAGTTTTATTGATACAACATATTATGAAGCACCTTACAATTATATTTTTACTTTTCATAAGCTTACCCGTTTTTTCACAAATTTCTGTAACCGTTAACTGGGCACAAAATAAACCGGCTGCTAAAAGCGATACCATTTATTATAATGCCAGTAAAAAATTAGACTGGTCAAATTTTAAAGGCAAAACAGATCCACAAAGTGATGCGACCGCTATTACATCATCGGGTTTTGGATATTTAGCAGGCATGCAATACAGGAATGAAAAAACAACAATTACAATCTCCGTATATTGTTATTTCAGTAAACAAAATTCGTGGGTTAGGCAAGGTGGCCAGTCGGATTATGCATTAAATCATGAGCAGCATCATTTTGACGTAACCTATATTGTTACCAATTTATTTATCCGAAAATTGAAGGAAGCCAAATTTACCCGAAATAATTACGATGCATTAATTGATAAAATTTATGCAGAGAGTTGCAAAGAATTAGAGCGGATGCAAAACGAGTATGATGGCCAAACAAGAAACGGCAGATTAAAAAATATTCAGTCCGATTGGAATGAAAAGATTGAAAAGAAACTGGCTTTATTATAGTAATTGGTAATTTGGAATTAGGTGCAATTGTCAAAAGCT
This sequence comes from Ferruginibacter sp., assembly GCF_031430955.1. Taxonomy (GTDB): domain Bacteria; phylum Bacteroidota; class Bacteroidia; order Chitinophagales; family Chitinophagaceae; genus Ferruginibacter. Next base: position 12,659 of record NZ_JANPCM010000308.1, on the reverse strand, counting down.
GTATAAATTTTAATACCTAATTCCAAATTACTAATCCCAAATTCCTGGCTTTTACAAATTTACAACCAGCACCGGAATCTTCAACTCATGCCTTACCGCATTAACCGTTTCGCCATAAATAAAATCTTTTAAACCGGTGTGGCCATGTGCGCCAATTACCAGCATATCGGCGTTATGCTCATTTACAATTCGTGCAATTTCTTTAACCCTGTTTCTAAACCCTATTTTACCTTCTGCATCATAGCCTCTTTCTTTTAATTGCCGCACATATAATTCCATTTGCTCTCTGTCTTTTACCGTTTCAAAATCATCACTGTCTTTTCCTAATAATTTTGCAGAAGCGCTTTCAACAATATGCAATAACAAATACGTGCTTTTTTCTTTTCCCTGGCCAATGGCATAAGCTAATAATCTTTCATCGTTTGCAGTATAATCTAATGCCACTGCTATTTTAGCAAATGTGGGAATAGTAAGATTTTGCAGGGTGTTTACTCCGGGGTGCATTTGTATAGACAGCTTCTCTTTACTTTTTGTTATCAGCGGCTGCAATATGATATAAACTAACAGCACTAAAAAAATTACACCAATTAATAATAAAGCAATTTTTGCCAGCACATTATCTCCTGCAAATACACCCGAAGCTTCATTTACCAGCATTTTTAAATTAAGAAAAATAAGTACCGATGCAATAAGCCACGCCGCAATTTTTGTAATTGGTTTGATAACAAAAATGCCCATCGTTTTTTTATCACTGGTAAAATGTATTAATGGAATAATGGCAAAGCCTAATTGCAAACTCAATATAACCTGGCTTAGTACCAGTAAAGCATCTACATTATTTTCTCCATAAATTGCAATAACGATAAGTGCAGGTATTATGGCCAGTAACCTGGTTATTAACCTGCGAAGTATAGGATTAATCCTAAGGCTTAAATAACCTTCCATAATTATCTGCCCTGCCAAAGTACCGGTAACGGTGCTGCTTTGTCCGGCTGCAATTAGCGCAACGGCAAAAAGAATAGGAGCAGTGTTTCCTAAAAAACCGGGCAACAAACGGTGTGCTTCTTTTATTTCTGCTACATTAGAATTACCTGTTTTAAAAAATACTGTTGCGGCCAAAATTAAAATTGCAGCATTTACCAGAAAAGCAATGTTTAAAGCAATGGTACTGTCAATACGATTAAATTTTAAAGCCTGTCTTATGCCATCATCTGTGCGGTCAATTTTCCTTGTTTGCACTAAGGCTGAATGCAGGTATAAATTATGGGGCATTACAGTAGCACCAATAATTCCTATGGCAATATAAAGTGCTTCTTCCGAAGGGAAAGTGGGAATAAAACCTTTTGCAACTTCTGTAAGAACAGGTTTTGCCAAAAGGATTTCAATTAAAAAAGATATGGCCACTACTGCTACTAATGCAATAATAAATGCTTCCATTTTACGCATGCCCAGTCTTTGCAGGTACAATAAAAGAAATGTATCCAGCACTGTTAACGAAACCCCCCATATTAATGGAAGGCCGGTAAGTAATTGCAGGCCTATAGCCATCCCTAACACTTCTGCAAGGTCCGTTGCTGCAATGGCAATTTCAGCTAAAATCCACAATGCATAATTTACTAATTTGGGATAAGCCTCTCTGTTAGCCTGTGCCAGGTCCCTTCTTCTTACAATGCCTAACCTTGCAGATAAACCCTGTAATAATAATGCCATCAAATTGCTCATTAATAAAACCCATACAAGGGAGTAACCAAATTTACTGCCCCCTGCAAGATCTGTTGCCCAGTTACCCGGATCCATATAACCTACGCTTACCAAATAGGCTGGTCCTAAAAAAGAGAATATTTTTTTCCAGCCAATCTTCTTTTTTGTTGTATCTATTGTTTCATGCACTTCACTTAAAGAAGTATCGGTATGTTTTATATTAATCATAATGAACAAAAATATTTTTTGCTATCTGCTCACTGATGATGCAGGCTGGCTGTTTTAAAACTTTTATTTCTAAAGAACCATCAAATTCAAAACGCTTTAATAATTTTATGGAACTACCAATTGCAATCGAATAATGCTTCAGCATTTCCAGCATTTGGGGCGATTGGTTACTTACTGAACTTACTATTGCAGTTTTATTTAATGGCAATACAGTAACGCTTTGCTGATGCAGTTTGGGTATTTTTCCATTACTGTCTGGTATAGGGTCGCCATGCGGATCAAAAGAAGGGTTGCCTAAAAAACGTTGCAGCTTTTCAATTAATTCACTGCTGCTGATGTGTTCCAGTTCCTCTGCAATATCATGCACTTTATCCCACTCAAATCCTAATTTTTCTACTAAAAAATATTCCCAAAGCCGGTGCTTGCGTACTACGGTCAGGGCAACTTTTTTTCCATTATCGGTGAGCTTAAATCCTTTGTATTTTTCGTATTGTAATATTTTTTTTGCCGATAATTTTTTAAGCATATCTGTTACCGATGCAGCTTTGGTCTGCATTTCGGCAGCAAGGGCATTAGTATTAACAATGCCTGTATCCTGCTGCAGGTGGTAAATACTTTTGATGTAATTTTCTTCACTTACTGTAAAGTTCATTTGTCTGAAAATAAAATTTAGACAAATCTAAAAATAAAAATTGATACTTTAGCATTTTAAAATTAATCTTTAAATAAAATTAACTGCCGGTTATGAAAATTAAAATAGGTTCGGGCTCGCCATGGGAAGATATTGTGGGTTACAGCAGGGCAATACGTGCAGGCAATATTGTTGAAGTGGCGGGTACTACTGCCATGGATGGCGAGGTGTTGGTTGCCAAAGGTGATATTTACATGCAAACTGTTTTTATTTTTAAAAAAATTGAAAAGGCTTTAACTGAATCCGGTGCTGCTTTAAGTGATGTGGTACGCACAAGAATGTTTGTAACAGATATTTCTCAATGGGAAGAAGTGGGTAAAGCACATGGCGAAATATTTAAAAATATTAAACCGGTTTCCACCATGGTAGAAGTAAGCCGCTTAATTAACGATGATTTATTAATTGAAATTGAAGTAACCGCAATAATTGAAGACAAATAAAAAACAGTATGGCAACAATCAACTTTGAATTTAAAGCTAAGGCTGATGATATTAATGGCTTAGAGAAAAAATTACTTACCCTTCATCCAAAATATATTGGAGAAGATAACCAGGCGGATACTTATTTTAATGTAGCCACAGGCCGTTTAAAATTAAGAGAGGGTAATATTGAAAACTCTTTAATTTATTACGAACGCATCAATACTGCCGGGGCAAAGCAATCTGATATTTTACTGTACCAGCATCATCCGGATAAAACACTTAAAGAAATTTTAGTAAAAGTTAACGGCATTAAAGTAGTAGTAGATAAAAAAAGAAAAATTTATTTTATTGATAATGTAAAGTTTCATTTTGATGTGGTAGAAGGGTTAGGCACTTTTGCAGAAGTAGAAGCCATTGACCGAAACGGCGATATTGGAATTGAAAAACTTAAGGAACAATGTAATTTTTATGCAGATTTTTTAGGAATAAAACCCGATGACTACATTGCTCTTTCCTACAGCGATATGATTTTGGAAAAGAATGTATAACACTTTAAGTAAAATAATTTGAAAATTACTGCAAACGTTTGTGCTTCGTAAATTGATTTTTATCAACAGGTTTATGCAAAATGTGCATATCTCTTTCCTTCTTAAAAAATATCTTTAGGGTTACTTAATTTTCTTTTAAGTATAAATATTTGTTATTAGATAATTATATAAAATTATCCTGTAATAAAACGAGTTTGCCGTATAGATAAGAATTAGACAAGGCCCGTTTTTAACCGTAATAAAATAAATAGCAAATAAAGGCAACAGTAAAATGGAAACGTTAAGTGTAAATTTTACACAGTATTTTTTAAAACCGTTCGGTTTTACTGAAATTTCCATCTATATTGCGTCCTCAAAAAAGAAAAACTAATGAGCTTTAAAAATTTTGCTGTTCCGTATTCCGTTGATGAAACTTACAAGAAAAAAATAGCTTACTTCTCCATGGAGTTTGCGGTACACCAGCCATTAAAAATTTACAGTGGTGGTTTGGGTTTTTTAAGCGGCTCACATATGCGTAGTGCATACGAGTTGCGACAGAATTTAATTGGCATTGGCATTTTATGGAAGTATGGTTATTACGACCAGGCACGTAACCAGGATCAAACACTGCAGGTGCAATGGAACGAAAAAATTTATAATTTTTTAGAAGATACCGGCATAAAATTTCAGATTGATATTCACGAGCACCCGGTTTGGGTAAAAGCGTATTATTTAAATCCGGAAACTTTTAAAAGTGCGCCGCTATTTTTATTAAGTACCGATCTGCCGGAGAACGATTATGTTTCTCAAACTATTACACACCGTTTGTATGATGCAAATGTGGCTACCAAAGTAGCACAGTTTATTTTGTTAGGAGTAGGTGGTGCAAAATTAATTGATGAATTAAATTTTAATCCTGAGTTGTATCATTTAAACGAAGCACATGCTATAAGTGCTGCTTTTTATTTGTATAAAAAATACGGTAGTGCCGAAGAAGTTAAAAAGAGAATGGTGTTTACTACACATACGCCTGAAGAAGCTGGAAACGAAAAACACGATATACATCTTTGCGAAAAAATGAGTTACTTCTGCGGAATGAAATTAGATGATGTAAGAAAAATTACAGGCATGGAAGGGGATCAGTTCAATCATTCACTTGCAGCATTACGTTTTGCAAAATTAGCAAATGGAGTTAGCCAGTTACATGGCGAAGTAAGCAGAAAAATGTGGAGCAAGTATAAAGGTATTTGCGAAATAAAAGCTATTACCAATGCACAAAACTATAATTACTGGGCAGATAAACAATTGTATCATTATTTAGAACATAAAAATGATATTGCTTTTGATGACAGAAAAACTTACCTGAAGAAAAGAGCTTTTGAAATTGTAGCTGACCAAACAGGTAAGCTGATGAACAAAGATGTATTCACCATTGTATGGGCCCGTCGTTTTGCCGGATATAAAAGAGCAGAACTTTTAACAAGAGATACAGAAAGATTCGAAAGATTATTGAGTAATAAAAAATATCCTGTACAAATTATTTGGGCAGGTAAACCTTACCCTGTTGATTATCCCGCTATCAGCGATTTTAATAATCTTGTTCACCTTAGTAAAAAATATAACAATGTTGCGGTTTGCACCGGTTACGAATTGGGCTTAAGCAAACGCTTAAAACAAGCATCAGATCTTTGGTTGAACAATCCACGTGTGCCACGTGAAGCCAGCGGCACCAGCGGTATGACGGCTGCAATGAATGGCGCTGTAAACTGCAGTACTAATGATGGATGGATTTGTGAATTTATCAATCATGGTAATAATGGTTTTGTAGTACCACCAATTGATTACGAAAATATAAGTGTGCATGAGCAGGATGAATACGATCTGAATAAATTGTATGAAATTTTAGAAAACCAGGTACTGCCAATGTATTACGACAACCATGATGTGTGGCGACAAATTATTCACAATGGAATGAGGGATGTAAGGTTTCAGTTCGACAGCAACCGTATGGCAAAAGAGTATTACGAAATTCTGTACAAATAAATGTTAAGGCCCCAAAAATGGGGCCTTTTTTTTGAACCATTTCTTTCAAAAATTCGTTTATCATTTTTATGAAACGTTTATTTTTTATCAGCTTTTCCTTCGCTGCTCTATATTTGCTTATTGCCTGCAATAAACAAACTAAAACTGAAGCCATGCCTGCAATTATAAATACCGGTACGTTTAAAACTTATTTGGCACTTGGCGATTCTTACACTATCGGTCAATCGGTGAATGAGAACGAACGTTTTCCGGCACAAACAGTTAGCTTGCTAAAACTGGATAGCATTAATTTCAATGCTCCTGAATACATTGCAGTAACCGGGTGGACAACACGTAATTTATTAAACGCCATTGCTGCAACACCGCCTTCAAAATCAACTTACGATTTTGTTACACTTTTGATTGGTGTAAATAATCAATACCAGGGCCAAAGCCAAACCGAGTATGCAGCAGAGTTTACCGAATTATTAAATAAGGCAATACAGTTTGCAGGTAACCGACCCGGCAGGGTTGCAGTACTTTCTATACCCGATTGGGGAGTTACGCCTTTTGCAAACGGCAGAGACAGAAATGAAATTGCAAAACAGATAGATGAATTTAATGCAATTAATAAACAAATTGCTTTAGGCAAAGCTGTAAAGTATATAGATATTACACCTTCATCCCGTATGGCAGCAACTGATCCTTCTTTAGTTGCCGGCGATGGTTTGCATCCTTCCGGTAAAGAATACCAGAAATGGGCTGTATTACTTGCACCTGTTATTAAAGCTTCTTTGTAGAAAAAGTAAGTGCAATTCCATTCCCGAATGTTTTTATACCAATCTTAATACATACTCTACCATTCTTCCCGAATTTATGCAAAGGGTGTATTAAACCATTGCATCTTTGTGCCGTAATTTATTTACAATGAAACTACTTACTGCTTTTATTCTTTTCTTTCTGTGCGATTTTATCCTCAGCAATTTTAATACTTCTCCTCCGGCCAGATAAGTACATGGTCTGACGTCCCGTCTGACCATGTGAACAACCTGAAGCCAAATCAAATTAAATCTGCGTTTTCTTATTGCTTTTATTTTTAGCAAGCAGAATTCATATTTACTGACAAAGTTTGGCAGTTATAAAACATGGTCAGACGGGACGTCAGACCATGTTACAAAAACATTTCTTATTTTCATCAACTAAAACCCTGCATAACATGGACAATCATGAACTCATCAAATGGGGATTGATAATCGGTATCCCTTTATTTATCTTATTGTTTTACAAATTTATTCTTCGTGTATTTTTTGGCGTTGTAATAGTGCCGGAAGATAAAATTGGATTAGTAACTAAAAAATTTGTGCTTTTTGGTAAGCAACAATTACCAGAAGGCCGCATTGTAGCCACCGAAGGCGAAGCAGGTTTTCAGGCGCAAACCTTGCCTCCGGGCATTTATTTTGCCAAATGGATCTGGCAGTACGACATTACGTTTCAGTCTTTCACTATCATTCCTACCGGTCAGTTAGGATTGGTGTTGGCGAAGGATGGTGCCGAATTAGAAACCGGTTCTATCCTCGGTAGAAAAGTTGAATGCGACAGTTTTCAAAGTGCAGTAGATTTTTTAAAAAATGGGGGTCGCAAAGGCCGTCAAACTGCAATCATGACGCCGGGTAGTTATCGTATCAACACTTTTTTGTTTGAAGTGATTATGACTGATATGACTTCGATACCCGATAATGCGGTAGGTGTGGTAACAACTCAGGAAGGTAAACCTTTGGATGAAGGACAAATTGCGGGACGCATTGTTGAAGGCCACAATAAATTTCAGGATGTGGATGTATTTATGCAAAGCGGTGGCTATAAAGGTTTGCAGGAACAGGTGGTGCTGGCAGGTACTTATTTTTTAAACCCATGGTTTGCAAAAGTAGATATGGTAAACATGATGGAAATTCCTATTGGCCATGTAGGTGTGGTAATCAGTTATGTGGGTGCAGAAGGTGTTGACTTAAGCGGCGCAGAATTTAAACATGGTAATATTGTTAGTAAAGGGCAAAAAGGGGTGTGGGCAGAACCGCTAGGCCCTGGTAAATATCCCATAAATCCTTTTATTATGAAAGTGGAATTGGTGCCTACAACCAACTTAGTATTAAACTGGGCCAATGCCAGAAGCGAAAGTCACCAATTAGATAAACATTTATCTACTATTACTGTGCGTAGTAAAGACGGCTTCCCTTTTAACTTGGATGTGTCGCAGATCATTCATATACCTACAACCGAAGCGCCAAAAGTAATTGCACGTTTTGGTAACATGAACAACTTAGTAAGCCAGGTATTGGAACCTACCATTGGTAACTATTTTAGAAACAGTGCACAGGATAGTGACGTAATTGCGTTTCTTGGTACACGTAAGGAAAGGCAGGAAAGTGCAAAAATGCATATTGGCAAAGTGCTTGATCAATACAATGTTTACGGAGTAGATACTCTGATAGGCGATATTGTGCCACCCGAAAGTTTGATGAAAACTTTAACGGACAGAAAAATTGCTGAAGAACAAAAAGTGACTTATGAAACAGAAATGAGGGCGCAGGAAACCAGGCAGAGTTTAGAAAAAGAAACGGCCATTGCAGATATACAAAAAGAAATTGTAAAAGCCGACCAGGGTGTGTTGATTGCCGAAAGAGTTGCCGATGCATCTGTAAAAAAAGCAACGGGTGAAGCTAACAGTGTTCGTTTACAATCTACTGCTGAAGCTGACCGTTTAAAACTTTTGGCAAATGGTGATGCAGAAAGAATCAGGGTATTAGCAAAAGCAAATGCTGAGCAAATTGAATTGTTGGCAAAAGCAAATGCCGAACAAATTTCTTTAACTGGTAATGCAGAAGCAGAAAAGATTTTGGCTATTGGTAAATCAAATGCGGAATCTTACAAACTTTCAGTTGAAGCCATGGGTGGCAATAACTTTACGCAATTAAAAGTGATGGAGTCTATCGGTATGCAGAATGTAAAAATAATGCCTGACATTTTAATTAATGGTGGTGGCGATACCACAAACGGAGGTATTAGTGGTTTATTAGGATTGAAGCTTTTAGAAGAAGTTGCAAAGAGAAATGAGGACTTAAAAAAGTAATTGGTAATTGGGCTTGTAACCAACTAAACTGTAAATTATAAAAGTTGTCAGGCTGAGCTTGTCGAAGCCGGGTTGTTTCAAAATCCTGCCCGTTTAACAAGCTTTGCCTGCAATTTTTCAACATTAATCAAATTTAAAAAAATGAAAAAAATATTTTTAGTCGTTTGTCTGTTCAGTTTGTTTTCTTGCGATACAAATTCGCAGAATTCGCAGCAGGATAAAATTGAAGCGGTGCAAAAAAAAGTGGTAAAATTATTTAATGAAAAAAATGCAGATGGTTTGTATGCTTTAACAGGAGCAGGGTTTAAAAAACAATTAAGCGAAGAAAGTTTTAAAAACGTTGCAGAAAATAATTTATTTCCTTTAGGAGAAATTAAATCAGCTGAATTTGAAAAGTTTGAAAAGGGAATTAGCAAATACAAAGTAACTGCTGATGCTGCGATTTTGTCCATGTATTTAAGCCTTGATTCGCTGGACATGATACAAACTTTTTTATTTCAGCCTTATAAAAAAGAAGTGTCAGGGGAGTTTAAAAAAACTGTAACAGATAATAAACTGGTTAATGCGTTAGATAAAAAGGTAGATTCTCTGTTGCAAAAATTTATGTTTGAAAGTAAAACAGTGGGATTAAGCATTGGAGTTTTAAAAAATGGTAAAACTTATTTTTATAATTATGGAGAAACAAAAAAGGGAAAGGGAGTAGTGCCATCATCTAAAAATTTATATGAGATAGGTTCTGTTACCAAAACCTTTACAGGTTTACTTTTGGCAAAAGCTGTGGTAGAAAAAAAGATTGCTTTAAATGATCCGGTAAATAAATTCTTGCCCAAAAAAATACCTTTAATAAAATTTGGAAATGACACTTTGAAGATCGTTCATCTGGCCAATCACACATCGGGTTTACCGCCATTGCCTGATAACTTTGGAGCTGCTGATTTAGTTAATCCTTACAAAGATTATGATGAAAAGAAATTATTAGAATATCTTAAACATGCTTCATTAAGCCGCAGGCCGGGTGAAAAATTTGAGTATTGTAATTTAGCAGTGGGTTTACTTGGTAATATTTTAGAGAAGGTAAATAAAATGTCCTATCAAAAAATGGTTACAGATTTTATATGCTCTAATGCTGCAATGACTGCAACAAAACAATTTCTTACAAAAACCGACACTGCAATATTTATGCAAGGTTATACCGAAAGTATTATTTTCCAAAGCCAGTGGGATTTTAAAGCATTAGCCGCAGCAGGGAGTTTAAGAAGTAACACAGAAGATATGCTAAAATATGCGGCATTAAATTTGGGCGCAACCAACGGGAAATTAAATGAAGCTATTGAGTTATCCCATCAGCCCACTTTTAATGCCGGTCAGCAAAAAATTGGTTTAAACTGGTTTATTCAAAATTGGGGTTGGGGCGAAATATTATTTCATGGTGGGCAAACCGGCGGGTATAAAAGTTTTTTAGCTTTGAACAAAAAAACTAAAAATGCAGTTATTATATTGGCAAATACAGGTGTTAATAATGATGCCGCAGGAATAGAAATTTTAAAATATCTCGATAAATAATTTTTAAACAATGTCAACTTTTACAGTTAAAGCAGATATCCGGTGGTCGGATATTGACCCTAATTTTCATGTACTGCACAGTAAGTATTATGATTACTGTGCCAATGCCCGGTTACTCATAATGGCTAAATATGGTATTAATATGCAGGTATTACAGGAAGAACATATTGGCCCAATTTTATTTAGGGAAGAAGCAGTTTTTAAAAAAGAATTAAAGTTTGGTGATGAAATTGAAATAAGGATAAAATTATTAAAAGCTACCGAAGATTTTAGCCGCTGGAGTTTTGCATGCGAAATTTGGAAAAATAACGATACACTTGCAGCTTTAGTTACAGTTGATGGCGCCTGGTTAGATACTGTAAAAAGAAAATTAGCCATCCCTTCTCAAAGATTTAAAAATGCTTTTGCACAAATGCCCAAATCAGAAAACTATAATCAATAAAAACCTGTATATAATTTGCTATTTGTCTGTTGGCTTATAATTTGCCACAGCCCGTTAACCTTTTTTTTTAAATATTTTCAATGAAAAAATTAATTACGATATTGGCTTCCTGCTTTTTAGCAGTAACAATTTTTGCACAAACCGAAATGATGAAACCGGAAGGATTAAAAACGGGAGATGCGGCTCCTGATATTAATGCAATAGATCAGGATGGAAAAAAAGTACAGTTAAAAGAATTATTAAAAAAAGGTGATGTAGTGGTAATATTTTACCGTGGTCAGTGGTGCCCGTTTTGCAGTAAACAATTAAGTAAAGTAAATGATTCTTTATCTTTTGTAACTGCAAAAGGTGCAAATGTAATAGCTGTTACACCCGAAACTGCAGATAACATTAAAAAAACTATTGAAAAAACGAAAGCCTCTTTTTCAATTATTGAAGATAAAAACATGGCCATAATGAAAAGCTACAAAGTAAATTTTGCTGTAGATGAAAAAACTGTTGAAAAATATAAAACCTACGGAATTGATTTTGATAAAGCCAATGGATCTAACGGGGCAAATCTACCTGTACCTGCCACATACATTATTGGTAAAGATGGAAAAATAAAATATGCTTTCTTTAATCCTGATTACAGGCAACGGTCTTCGGTAAAAGAAATTTTAGAGCATCTGTAATTTTGATAAAATATTTTTAAGCGTTGCAATTAAATATCTTTGCAGCGCTTTTTTATGTTATCAACCACCATTAATTTATACAAAAATGCTTACAGCGGTTTATCACGCCGTATTTGGTTACTGGCAGTAGTAATGCTTATTAACCGGAGTGGTACAATGGTATTAGCCTTTATGACACTGTATTGCAATCATCGTGGATATACAGAAACACAAGGGGGTTTGGCAGTGGCTATTTATGGTGTAGGTTCTTTATTTGGTGCATATATTGGCGGCAGGCTCAGCGATAAATTTGGGTTTTATTATTTGCAGTTTGCTGCTTTATTTGGCGGTGGTATTATGTTTATTGTATTGGGGCAAATGGATTCTTACCTCAGCATTTGTATCTGCATATTTTTTACAAGTTTAATTAATGAGTCTTTTCGCCCTGCAAACTCCACAGCAATTGCCCATTACAGCAAACCAGAAAATCGAACGCAATCTTTCTCATTAATTAGGCTGGCAATTAATTTAGGTTGGGGTATAGGCGGGGCAATGGCTGGTATCCTTGCTTCAATAAGTTACCAGTTATTATTTTGGGTAGATGGGTTTACTAATATTGCTGCAGGTTTTATGTTGCTGCTCATTCTGCCAAAAGTTACATTAATGCAACAGCACGAAACAATTCATCCTCATGCAGATAAAAGTAAAGGACCTTTTCAGGATAAAATATTTATGCTGTTTACCCTATTAGTGTTGCTTTTTGCCACTTGCTTTTTTCAATTATTTACAACAGTGCCGCTATATTTTAAAAAAGGGTTGTATTTAAATGAATTTTGGATTGGAATAATAATGGCAATGAACGGAATTATAATTGCTTTTTTTGAAATGGTAATCGTTTTTAAATTAGAAGGTAGAATAGCCTATACAAAATTGATGATGTATGGAACGCTGATAATGGGCCTCTCTTATTTTATGTTAAATATGCCTTTGGCAAATGGTTTTGTGCTGGCATCTTCAGTTATATTAATGGTAACCATTGCCGAAATTGTAGGCATGCCATTTATGAATAGCTTTTACATTGCCCGTACCTCTACTGCAAACCGGGGAAGATATGCAGCTTTATATACCATGGCATGGAGCAGCGCACAGGTTATCGGCAGTTTAAGCGGAACACAAATTGCACATGCCTTAGGCTTTAATTATTTATGGTGGATACTTGGGCTGATATGCATTATTACTGCATTTGGTTTTAATTCGTTACGGGCAAATAACCGGTAAAAAAT
>NZ_JANPCM010000307.1:0-6580 GCF_031430955.1 Ferruginibacter sp. | reverse complement strand
AATGAATGCAACAGGCAATACAACTCAATTAATTTCAGAAAAAATAAAAGGCATGCAGTCGGGTAAAGTACAGCAATATGGTATTTATTTTTTGGCAAGTGTAATTGGATTGGCAGTATTGTTTATTTATTTGTGGAGATAATATTATGAGGTTAGAATTAATTATTTGTTTTTAAAATGAATTGCCCCGGGCTTCAGCCCGGATAATGCTTTTTATTTTCGGCTTTAGCCAAAGTGTATCGAATTTAAAACAGTTCGGCTAAAGCCTTAAAATGTTTGATTTTACCCCCGGCCTAAAGGCACGGGGCAATAAAAAAATTAATAAGATAAAACTCTTTGATTAACGCTGTAGGAGTTTAGATTATTAAACACTTGAAAGTATTACAAGCAGACTCTTTGATTAACTCTCCAAGAGTTTAGATTATTAAACACTTGAAAGTATCACAAGCAAACTCTTGGAGAGTTTTGCAAGAATATTAAAATTTGAAAAAGCCAAAATATTAAGCATACCCCAGCATGAATTTATTATTATTATTAGCGGTTCCTTTACTCACAGCATTAGTTGTTTTATTTTTAAAAAATAAGCAACAAATAAGGTGGACTGCTTTTATTGGTGCAGGTGTTCAGTTAGCATTATCTGTTGGGCTGTTTGCTGCTTACAATACCGCAAGAAATAATGGACAGCAAACCAACTTTATTTTTGAGCAGCAACACAACTGGTTTCCCAGTTGGAATATCAGTTTGCATTTTGGTGTGGATGGTATTGCTGTAGCTATGATCTTATTAACCGCTTTCGTTGTAATTGCCGGCGTTTTAGTCTCGTGGAGTGTGGAAAAGATGACGAAGGAATTTTATTTTCTGTTACTCTTATTAAGTTTTGGAGCGTATGGATTTTTTATTTCTTTAGATTTATTTATCCTGTTTTTCTTTTTAGAAATTGCTGTAATACCAAAATATTTATTAATTGGCATTTGGGGAAGCGGCAAAAAAGAATACAGTGCCAATAAACTGGCTTTGCTGTTAATGTTTGGTTCTGCATTGGTATTAGTGGGTTTGTTAGGAATGTATTTTGGTGGTGCCGGCAAAACTTTTGATTTATTACAATTGGCTGTAACAAATATCCCTGTACAAACCCAATTGATCTGTTTTCCATTATTGTTTGTTGGCTTTGGTGTATTTACTGCATTATTCCCTTTTCATACCTGGGTGCCAGACGGTCACTCCTCCGCTCCTACAGCCGGATCAATGTTTCTTGCAGGTATTTCTATGAAGTTGGGGGGCTATGGTTGTTTACGTGTAGCCACTTACATTATGCCCGAAGGTGCAAAAGAATATGCTAACATTATTATTGTATTAGCATCTATTGCAATTTTATATGGTGCTTTTGCGACAATGATGCAGCAGGATCTTAAGTACATCAATGCATATTCTTCCATAAGCCATTGTGGTTTTGTTTTGCTGGGAATTGGGATGTTGACTAAAACTGCCATCACCGGTTCGGTAATGCAAATGGTGAGTCATGGTTTGATGACGGCTTTATTTTTTGCAGTAATAGGAATGATTTATGAACGTACACACACCAGGCAAATAAATGAAATGGGCGGACTTTTAAAAACCATGCCTTTTATTTCAACTGTTTTATTTATTGTGGGATTGTGTTCTTTGGGTTTGCCAGGGCTTAGTGGTTTTGTTGCAGAGATGACCATTTTTGTTGGCTCGTGGGAACATGCAGATAATTTTCATCGCATTGCAACTATTGCAGCCTGCCTTAGTATTGTAGTAACTGCGGTGTATATTTTAAGAGCAGTAGGAAAAACGGCTATGGGGCCGATGAAAGAAAGCTTTAGTAATTTAACTGATGCTGCATGGAACGAAAAATTAGCAGCCATAATTTTAATTGCAGGAATTTTAGCTATTGGTATTGCACCATTTTGGCTGAACGATTTGATAAAACCGGCAGCAGCAATAATTATGCAAAAGATACAGGCAGTAAAATAAAAGCTTAAACAAACCAGGTTTTTAAAACCTTATAGGTTTATAAAATTAAAAACATTACAGGGTTACAAAAATAACAAATGAGTGAATTTATTACCATAATGAAAAGTGAACTGGTACTTACCGGCATCATATTCTTTTTACTTTTTGTTAAATTGAGCAGGGGTATCAAAAATGAAACCCTGTTATCAATAATACAGCTGCTATTATTACTGAATTTTATTTTGGGATTTTTTATGAATGCTGATGGCAGCCTGTTTGATAATATGTATCAAACTAACCCCTTGATTGCTTTTGAAAAAAGTATATTGAATTTAGGGGTATATTTAATTGCGTTATTATTTACAGACTGGTTTAAAAAGACAGACAACTTAGCTGAATTTTTTATGCTGATGCTCTCTGCTTTATTAGGTATGTTTTTCCTTTTATCAAGCGGTAATTTTTTAATGTTTTATTTATCATTAGAATTGGCGACCATACCTGTTGCAGCATTAGCCAATTTCGATCTGCAAAAAAAGACCTCTTCAGAAGCAGCGATGAAGATGATCTTGTCTTCGGCATTTTCATCTGGCATTTTATTGTTTGGTATTTCATTAGTGTATGGCGCAACGGGCACTATAAGTTTTACAGAATTACCTGCATTACTTACCGGAAGTTCATTACAATTAATGGCGTTTGTTTTTTTAATAAGTGCCTTTGCTTTTAAATTATCTATTGTACCTTTTCATTTATGGACAGCTGATGTATATGAAGGTTCGCCATTTGCCGTTACTGCATTTCTTTCGGTAATTTCAAAAGGCGCTATTGCCTTTGTTTTTATTGCAACATTGTACAAAGTTTTTCAACCCATGGAGGCGGTTTGGTATAATATGATAATGTTATTATCCATTATCACTATGGTAGTTGGAAATCTTTTTGCCCTTCGCCAGCAAAACATCAAACGCTTTTTAGCTTTTTCTTCTATTGCTCAGGTGGGTTTTATTTTGGTGGGCATAAGCAGTAATTCCAATGAGGGAAATTCATCAGTTATTTATTTTATTTTAATTTATGTATTTAGTAACCTGGCGGCATTTGGTGTAGCTGCAATCATAGCAGCGCAAACGGGAAAAGAAAATATAGCAGATTATAAAGGCTTTTATCAAAATAATAAATTTTTAAGCTGGGTGCTGGCACTGGCATTATTTTCTTTGGCTGGTATTCCACCTACGGCAGGTTTTTTTGGTAAATTATTTCTATTAACTTCAGGTGCAGCTAAAGCCAATTATGCATTTATTATTATTGCAGCATTAAACATGATCGTTTCTTTGTATTATTATTTAAGAGTTATACGCTCTGTATTTATGGATAAGAATGAAATGCCTGTTGAAAAAATAGATTTGCAACCATCGGTAAAATTTGGATTAATAATTTGTGGAGGAGGAATTATTGTTGTTGGATTATTGAGTTGGGTGTATGATTATATTATTTCGCTAAGTTGAGCCCCCATGCCCTGAAGGGGAGTTATTCGAACATAATTAGAAAATTAAAATAACTATAATAGAAGATATTTGATAAAAATATAAACGCTAAATAACTCCCCTTCAGGGGATGGGGGTTACAATTATTAACTTTAAATAATTCCCCTTCAGGGGATGAGGGCAATTATGGCAATAAATAAAAATCATGAGTTTGAAGAATTAGACGGGGTTAAATGCGGCATCGTAGAAAAAAATGTTGTGCCGGAGAGAGTACAATTTTTAAAAGACCTGCTGGAGCAAAATGGTTTGACGGTTGTTGTGGTGCCCTCTCCGCCTCTTAAAGTTGCTGCACCTGCTGCAGAACTTTTGGAGGGTTTGGAACCTTCCAAAAGTTTAGCAACGCCTGAAACATTTACAGTTGGTGTAACTGATTATACCTTCAATGCTATCAATGCTATTTTTGGAAGGTTGCTGAAAACTAAAAGCGGCCATGTGGTTACGTTAGCCTACTGGCAGCAACAAGAAAAGGTGAGTAATGATGAAGTGCCGTATTTTGAAAGTTAGAAATAATATTTAAGTCCATATAAGACCCAAATGAAAAAAATCCTCTCGTTATTAACCTTTACTTTTTTAAGTTCGGCAATTTCTTATGCCCAGGATTTTCCCGATTTTGGAAAGCCAGCAAAAGAAGAAATAGAATTAAAAGAATGTGTATTTGAAAAAGATGCTGCATCAGTTGTTTTGATTCATGAAGCTTTTTCATACTCTGAGGATTATCTTCAATTGATAACCACTCATCATATTCGAATAAAAATTTTAAAGCCGTCCGGAGTTACTGCAGCAAATATTACAATTCCTTATTACAGAAGTAATAATTTTGAAAGAATCATCGATTTAGAAGCAATGACAATGAATATTTCCGATGACGGAAAGATTTCAAAACAAAAAGTTGAAAGGAAATTAATTTATACTACAAAAATAAATGAAGAGAAAGGTGAGATAAATTTTGTATTTCCTTCTGTTAAAACAGGAAGCATTATAGAATATCAGTACCGCAGTATTATGAGAAATTACTGGGGCCTGAGAGACTGGTATTTTCAGAAAGACATTCCAGTATTGATAAGCAGGTATCATCTTAAAATTATACCGGACAAACAATTTGCTTACAAAATTATTAAAAGGCCCGATGCAGAGGCGACTGTTTTACCTGAACCTGGAAGGATATTTTTTGAAATGAAAAATATTCCTGCTTTATCGGATGAACCGTATATGGATTCTAAGAATGATTATACACAAAAAGTGAATTTTCAGATCAGTGGCGTTAATTCAAGATGGGGTTCAAACAAAATGACCCCGGTACTTTCATCATGGCATGAAGTGAACTATACACTGCATTACCTTGAAAGTTTTGGCAAACAGTTAGAAAGTAAAATTCCTGATGCTGATGATTTTATACGTCAAACTAAACTATTACAATCTCCTGAAGAAAAAATGAACATTATTTATAATTATGTAAGGGATAATATGGTTTGGAATAATTATAAAAGTGTAGTTGCATTAAGCGACTTAAATGATGCATGGAAGGAGCATACCGGAAGTAGTGGCGACATAAATTTAACACTTGTAAGTTTGCTAAAAAAGGCAGAACTGGAAGTGTATCCTGTACTTGTAAGTGAAAGATTTCACGGAAATGTAGATACCACGTATCCTTTTGTTGACCAGTTTAATTCAGTATTTGCATGTGTTGTTATTGGTAATAAAAAATATTTTTTGGATGCCACTGATAAATATACTCCAGCTTACATCACTCCAAAAAACGTTTTAAATACAAAAGCTTTTATTATTAATCTAAAATCCGGGCAACTTCTAAATATACAAAACGATTCTTTGCAATACAAAGAAGGCATTTATGTAGACATGAAAATATCTGAGGAAGGAAATGTAAACGGACAGGCCTTAATAAGAAGCAAAGATTATGCAAGAATTAAAAAGAAAGAGGAGTATCAAAAAGATAAAGAAAAATTAAAAGAATTTTATTCTAAGAGAGAAGGCATCCCATTAATTCTGGACAAATATGAAATTATCAATCTTGAAAAAGATTCCTTGCCATTAGATCAAAAAATTGAATTCAAAAGTAATTTAACGGGCAGTGGGGATTATAAATTTATTCCCTTAAACCTTTTCTGTGAATTTGACAAAAACCCATTCCTGAGCGACAACCGGTTTTCAAATATAAATTTTGGTTACAGAAGAACCATAAATCTTAATTCGGTTATTGAAATCCCTTCCAATTATTCAGTTGACGAAATGCCTGAATCTGTCACCATTGAAACTCCCTCTAAGGATATTGTATTTTCACGTCAAATCACATTTAATAAAAATAATAATACTATCTATTGCAATTTAAAATTTGAATTTACTAAAAGTTATTACGAATCTGGATTTTACCCAACACTTAAAGAGGCATATAAGAAACTATTTAATTTTTTAAAAGAACAAATAGTTTTAAAGAAAAAATAAAATTCACCTCAATAAATACTGCTGCAATAAAAATACTCCAATACCCACAGCAAAAGCCACCAAAGCGATCCAGCTTATTTTTTTAAGGTACCATATAAAATCAATTTGCTCAATACCCATTACAGCAACACCTGCTGCCGAACCAATTATGATGGCACTGCCGCCGCTGCCGGTGGTGAGTGCTAAAAATTCCCAAAACGGATGATCGGTGGGATAAGTATTTAAATCATACATGCCTTGAGCGGCAGCAACCAGCGGCACATTATCCACCACAGCAGAAAGCAACCCTAAAAATATGCCTATCAAATAATCGTTTTTAAAAACAATGGTTAAAGTGTCGGCAAGATTTTTAAGTAAGCCGGTTGATTGTAGTGCAGCAACTGCTAATAATATGCCGAGAAAAAATAAAATACTGGGGGTATCAATCTTTTGTAATGCACGGGCAACAGTATATTGCTCTGCATAATTGGCTTTTTTATCTTTATGAATAATGGTAGTGATGACCCACATTAAACCCAACGCCAGCAGCATACCCATAAAAGGGGGCAAGTGTGTAAGCGATTTAAACAGGGGCACAAAAAGTAAAAATCCAATACCGCTGATCAAAA
>NZ_JANPCM010000306.1:0-6844 GCF_031430955.1 Ferruginibacter sp. | reverse complement strand
TTTTGCCGTCTTTGCGAATTATAACATGGCTTTCATCTACCCATGCGCCGGCTTGCGGTAATGCCTGTGTAATTCCTTTAAAATTGCCTTTAAAAAATTGTTCATCGGTTAGCTCTTTTTTTTGAGCCGTTGCAGCAAAAGTTGATATTGTAATTGCCAAAAGTGCAATACATTTTTTTACGATATAGATCATATTCAATACATTTTAAATTGAATTGACAAGATAGTTTTTTTGAAAGAAATGAGAAAGGGAAAATGATGGGTGGGTTATTTGGAGCAGCATCACCTAAAGTCCCTAAATGACTATTTTACAAAAATTGCTTGTCCATAACTTTCGTGAGTGGTATTTAGAATTAACGGTAATCCATTTTTCCAAACTCTTGCAAGCTTATTGGTGCTTGTCGTGGGTATTGCAACATTTTCCACCCCCGTAACATATACATCATTACCTAAAATAAAAAAATCGTAAGCATAAACTAAATTCGTTGTTGTAATATTATTTGCAACACCATTCTTCCAATACTTTGGCCTATATGGAGAACCAACTCCATTACTTTCATATCCCAGGATATAAACATCTGAGCCGGAAATACTCATTCTAGTAGCATAAGCATAAGTTGACGGATTGGTAATATCCGTAGGAACTCCATTTTTCCACAAAACAATTTTATATTGAAATGTAATATTATCAATTCCTGACCCCACTACATATACATCATTACCTTGTACAAATACAGCATTTGCTCTAAAGTTTTGCCCTGCGCTTATTAAGTTGGTGGTAACTCCATTTTTCCAAAGCCTGGGCCCCATCAGATCCTCATATCCACATACATACACATCTGAACCTACCGCAAAAACATCTGTAACCCCACCATTCGTTAATCCTGAAGTAAGATTAGTAGCAACGCCGTTTTTCCAAAGGATTGCAGTGGATTGAGTACTATTTGTCGGGTTCTCTTCTTTTCCTGCAACATATACATCTGTTCCAACAACATACACCCCATAAGCCCAGGCATCCTTAGCCCCATTAGTTAAGGAAATAGCCACGCCGTTTTTCCAAAGCATAGCTACTTTTTTAGAACTGCTTTGATAATAACCTACGACATAAGTATCATTATTGTTGGACACGAACATATCATAAATATCCGCCTCTGCTGATGGAAAAGGAGTAAGATCAATTGATACTCCATTTTTCCAAAGTTTATAGTAGCCAGCACCAAATATATAGGTGCCAGCTACGTAAACGTTCGGGCCAGTTACAGTAACCACTGCCTTAACCGCATATAGCTGAAAAGTATTATCCTGTGCTGTAACCCTGTACACCAGTGGATCACCGAAATTATTTTTTGTAACACCACTAATTTGGGGTGCGTTGCCAATATTTATTCTAACAGTAGTAGTGGTATTTGGTGACGCTGAAAAATTTGCTTTCAGATCGATTAAAGAGATATTCTCAGGAAAAACAAGGTTGATCGTCTTATTTATTTGATCTATTGTTCCAATAATATCGGAAGGTAATGAAGGGTTATTTGCAACAGTAAGACTAAAGGCCGTAATATCTTTTGGTAAAACAACAACCGGCGATGTTACTATAACCTTATAATCCTGGCTTGTATTATCGGAGCCACTTACGTTGTAAGTAACTGCATTGGTGAAATTATTAATGGTAACGCCGCTAATTTGAGCGACACCAGCAACCGTTATTGAAGTGTTTGCAGAGGCTGTAAAACTGGCTTTTAAACTGATTACTGAAATGCCGGCTGGCAATACAACGTTTATAACCTTAATATTTTGGTCAATTGTTGCTGTAACATCTGCACTTAAAACTGGATTACTTGCTGCAGTAAAACTAAAACTGGTAATGTTTTTGTCAGCAACTGGCGGAGTTTCGTCTTTTTTTTTGCAACTATAAATTAGTAAAGTATAACTCAGTATAATAAAAATGTATTTCATAAAGTAAATTAAAAAGTAGGAGAAAAAATTGTTTAATAAATATAATAAATAAAATAGCACCTGCAATATTTAGCCGGATTAAATAATTATTATACATTGTTTAACCTGATAGCTGCTATAAAATTTCATTAAACATTCTCCGGCCGCATCATCGGAAAGAACAACACATCCTGAATACTATGCTGATTGGTTAACAGCATTGCAATCCTGTCGATGCCAAAACCAATACCACTTGTTGGCGGCATACCATATTCTAAGGCACGTAAAAAATCATGGTCAATAAACATCGCTTCATCATCGCCACGTTCCATTAGTTTTACCTGCTCTTCAAAACGTTCCCGTTGTTCAATCGGGTCATTCAATTCGCTGTAAGCATTCGCAATTTCTTTACCATTACACATCAATTCAAATCGCTCCACAAGGCCGGGTTTACTGCGGTGCTTTTTTGTAAGCGGACTCATCTCTACCGGATAATCAGTAATAAAAGTGGGCTGTATATAATTGCCTTCGCATTTGCCGCCAAAAATTTCATCAATCAATTTCCCCTTGCCCCATTTTTCATCAGCATGTATTTTTAATTCACTGCAAACATTTCTTATGCCTGCTTCATTCATTTCACTAATATCAAAACCCGTATGTTCTTTAATAGCATCGTACATGGTAATACGTTTGTATGGCGCTTTAAAATCAATTTCTTTTTCTCCCACCAAAACTTTTGTGGTGCCATTGGTTGCAATGGCCGCTTTCTCCAGCATTTGTTCCGTAGTATCCATCATCCACTCATAATCTTTATAAGCCACATAAAATTCGAGTACAGTAAATTCAGGATTATGGGTACGGTCCATACCTTCGTTTCTAAAATTTCTGCTGAATTCATACACCCATTCAAAGCCACCCACTATCAATCTTTTTAAATATAATTCGTTGGCAATACGCATGTACATGGGTACATCCAAAGCATTGTGATGTGTAGTAAACGGCCTTGCTGCTGCACCACCAGGAATACTTTGTAAAACTGGTGTATCAACTTCCAATGCACCACGTTCATTTAAAAATTCACGAATGGCATTTACCATTTTAGTTCGCTTAATAAAAGTTTCTTTTACTGCAGGATTAACAATTAAATCTGCATACCGCTGGCGGTACCTGAATTCAGGATCAGTAACTTCATCAAAAGCTTCGCCATCTTTTTCTTTAACAATGGGCAATGGCCGTAATGATTTTGTAAGAATAGAAAATTCTTTTACATGCACAGAGGTTTCACCGGTTTTTGTAGTAAATACATAACCTTTAATACCAATGATATCACCAATATCAATTAATTTTTTCCAAACAGTTTGATACAAAGTTTTATCATCGCCGGGGCAAATATCATCCTGCTTAATATAAAATTGAATTTTACCCACAGCATCCTGCAGTACAGCAAAATTTGCTTTACCCATATCACGTACACTCATTATTCTTCCTGCAATGCATACATCTGCAAAATCAGCCTTGTTTTCTTCTCCTTTATAATTTTCTTTTATATAACCAGATGTTACGTTTACGGGGTACAACGCTGCCGGGTAAGCATTTATACCTAATTTGTTAAGTTCTGTTAATTTTTCTCTGCGGATAATTTCCTGCTCTGATAAATGTTGTGTACTCATAATGGCGGCAAAGATACTTTATGCAACCCAATCATCAATATTTGCTGTCTGTAACATTATACAACTAATCTTGGCAGGATACTTGTTTATATTTAAATAACAAATGTATAAAAAATGAAAAAATTATTACTTGCATTAATGAGTGTTATAGTATTAGTCAGTTGCGATGTTTTAAACAAGTTACCCCAAACAACAGGCATCGGCGGCATTACAGAAGCCGAAGCCGGGCAGGGAATTAAACAGGCGTTAAGCCAGGGATTAGCCGGTGCAGTATTACAATTAAATAAACAGGATGGATTTTTTAAAGACGCCTTCTACAAAATTTTATTACCACCCGATGCTAAAAAAGTTGAAAATACTTTACGTGATTTGGGTTTTAATAATTTAGTAGATAAAGCTATTTTACAAATTAACCGTGGTGCCGAAGATGCAGCAGGTTATGCCAAACCAATTTTTGCAGATGCTATAAGAAATATGACTTTGCAGGATGCTATTGGTTTAGTAAGAAATGGTGATACCAGTGCCACACATTTTTTCAGAGAGAAAACTATGGATAAATTAATAGCCGCATTTTTACCGGTTATAAAAGCATCTTTAGATAAAGTGGAAGCAACAAAATATTATGGAGATGCTATTAATAAATACAATAATTTCCCTACCACATTCAGAAAAATAAATCCTGACCTTGCCAGTTTTGTTACTGCTAAAGCCACTGATGCATTGTTTGATTTAGTGGCAAAGGAAGAAAAAAATATACGCACTAATATTGCTGCAAGAACTACGGATATTTTGCGGAAGGTGTTTGGGCAAAAATGGTAAAGCAACGGTTTTGATATTTATATTGTCATCTTAAAAAACAGTCATGAAAAAGATACATTTAATTTTATTTTTTTTCACCCTTATATTAATTAGCTGCTCTAAAAGTAATAATGACTTTACTTATTCGGGTACTTTAACAGGCCCCGATTTAAAAATGGGTCCCTGCGCAGGGGGTGTATATCTGCAAACCGGCTCTAAACTTTATCATGTAGAAGAATTGCCGGGCATGAGTTCTCAAAGTTTCTATAATTTAAACTTTCCTGTTACTATTTACTTTAATGGTTCTTTAGCTAATAAATGTGCAGGATTGGCGGATGACGGATACTTCTCCGTTTCGGCGTATAAATTTTAATAGAGTAAAATTAATCTTTTTTAGAAAAAAAATAATTGGCGGCATTAATTCCGTTTTCATAGAGCAGCAGTTTATCCTGCTGCTTTGTTTTTTTTACCCGGCTGCTTATATTGCCCTGGCTTACATAAATAGTTCTGCCTTTTTCATTTTCAAGCCCCGGATATTTTCTGCTGAGGGTTTCCATCATAAGGTTACTAAAGGCAGCAATATAATCAGACAGTTTATTAATAGTATAAGCAGGAATTTTTATGCTGTTGTTATTTAAAGAATCTATCTGTTGCGGCCGCTCTAATTTTATGCCGATAGTTTGTGGGTTAAATTTTACTTTACTGCTCAAAAGCGGATTAAGATTATTTTCTTCGCAACTGTCGAACATACTTATTGGATAATTGCAAAGCATACCGCCATCTACATAATAATTAATAAAAGAAACACTGTCTGACTTTTTTATTTTTTGCAGATTATTATCTAATGCAACAGGTTCAAAATATAAAGGCACACCACCACTGATTCGTACTGCAAGTGCAATGGACATTTGTGGTGTGTGGGTGTAAGAAAAAATTTCTAATTGCTGTTTGCTCAGGTTGGTGCCGGTGCAGTAAAAATCTTTATACAATTTATTATTTAAATGCAGCTGGTGCAGTTGAGTAAAAGTTAACAAGGGATTACCCGTTTTAAATGCTATCAGTTGCTGCAGCCATTTTTCAAATGTGCTGCCTTTATAAATACCAAAATCATTTTTAAATCTTTTATATTTTCCCACCAGCCCTCCTTTGCCATCGTTAAATTTTTGTATGGGTAATTCAATCATAAGGCTGTCAATTTCATTAGCTGTATAACCAATACTTATCAGCATGCCTGCAATAGAACCTGCAGATGAGCCACCCACTTTTTCTATCTGTTGTAAAATGCCTTTTTCTTCCAGCACACTAAATACGCCGGCATAGGCAAGGCCACGTACGCCACCGCCTTCCAGCACCAGGTTTTTATAATCATATTTTTTTTGAGATAAACAAAAAGAGGGAATAAGCAGTATAAAAAATAATTTTTTCATAGAGCGAAAATAAAAAATAGCAAGGATACAAAAAGTTAAATGCTGCTTAATTTGTAAAATCAAAATTAATAATAATAACCAAAAATTATATTCATCTCATCTTCGCTGGTTAAACCAAAACTCACCGTTTTGTTAGAAGTATTGTTGTAAGTAACCACGCTGGTTAAACCTTCGCCGGCATTTAATTGTATGGGTGCAGTAAGATTTAGTGCCAGCGGATGTTGCCAGTCGGTATTTTCATAAACTGTTTCTCCGTTTCTTGGGCCACCTAAAATTTTAATTACAAATTTTTCTCCCATTTTATGAAAATGCGAAGTGAGCATTATAACAGTTACTGCATTGGCAAAAGTAAAATTGGTGGTGATGGTTTTACGCTGGTTTGCAGGAATAGAAAAATTAAGGTTAGCAAAGTTTATGCTTTTGGCTTCTTTAACAACTGCTGCCTGGGGTACTGTGTAAAGATTAATAAAATTTTCGCCCGTTAAGCCGGAAGTTTGTTTATTAAAATAATGTGCATTTAAATCTAAAGAAGTATTTGCCGGAATTTTTAAAGCCACTCCTGTTGGGAAAGTGTAAGTAGCATTTACATCGGTACCACCACCTAAAAAAATATGGTTTTGCATGTGTATAAAGGTGTTGGCATTTATAGTACCATCTGAATTATACAAATCCCGTAAAGCATTTACAGCAGGTAAACTTGTGGTGTTTTGAAAACCATATAAAACAAAATGATGGCTGTTCGGCCTTCCACGTAATACAAACTTATTTACATAAACGGCAGAAGTATTAGTCGTGTTCCTTCTTACAAAAACTTCTCTTTCTGTATTGGAGTTTACGGTAAAAGAATCTATTTTAAGTTGAAAGCCATCGGCAGCAGCAGGCGGATCTAAAGGAATAAAAGGTTGAGAGCAAACAGTTGTATTATCCAGCAAACTTTCATCAACAACACTGCCTGTTTTTACGGCACCTTTTATTATCCATTGTTTAATAAATTCAATTTGGCCTAAACTTAACCAG
>NZ_JANPCM010000305.1:0-8412 GCF_031430955.1 Ferruginibacter sp. | reverse complement strand
TTTATCCAAAAGGAAAGATTAAATTTGGTCAATAAATATTGGTTTAGAGTTTAGAAGTTTTGTAGTTTGGTTAAAGCAAACTCTAAACTTCTAAACCCCTAACTTCTAAACCCCTAACTTCTAAACAAAAAACTTGAAGTTTTTACAACACATACCATCGTGGCTTAAAAATAAATACCTTATCTCTGGTGTAGCATTTTTAATTTGGATGCTTTTTTTTGAAAAAAATGATTTGTTTTTGCAGGTGGATAGATTAAATCGTTCAAAAGAATTAACAAAAAACGAGCAATATCAAAGCATACAAATTACCGAAACCCATAAAGAACTTGGCTTTTTAAAAACAAGTGCCCAAACCATTGAAAAATATGCCCGTGAAAACTATATGATGAAAAAAGATAATGAAGATCTCTTTATTATAAACTCCCCCTCCGAAAGCAAATAAATTTGTATTAAAATACAATATCGCCGTAAAAATACCGTTTATAATTACGGATAATGGATATTTAATTTTTTAACACAAGCCACTTTATTGTTTATGCACAACTTTACACAGGAAGATTTATTACTGTATTTGTATAATGAAACTTCCCAAAAACAAACAGTCGAAATAAAGGCTGCTTTGGAAACCGACTGGAGTTTTCGTGAAAAATTTGAAGAGCTTACATTGGCTCAGAAGAATTTGGAAACGTTACAAATGTCGCCAAGTCAGCAGACTATTGATAACATTTTAAATTATGCTGAAAAAGCTATTAGCGAACTTTCTGCATCAGTTTAAAATCGTAATCTTTTTAACGTAATTTAGTCCTGCCCTTGTGGTGGGATTTTTTTTATGACCAAAAAAGAACGTTACCAGTTTGTTATTGATTATTTTTTACAGCATGCCCCCAATGCTGAAACAGAATTAATTTACGATAATCCATTTCAGTTATTAGTATCTGTAATTTTATCGGCGCAATGCACCGATAAAAGGGTTAATCTTACCACGCCTTTAATTTTTGAAAAATATCCCACTGCAGCAGCACTTAGTAAAGCAAGTTTTGAAGAACTTTTTCCTCTTATAAAAAGTATATCTTACCCCAATAATAAAACCAAACATTTAATTGCAATGGCCAATATGTTAATGCAAAAATTTAATGGTAAAGTACCTATGACGGTGGATGAATTAATTGAATTACCCGGTGTAGGAAGAAAAACTGCAAACGTTATAACTTCAGTTATAGATCAGCAACCCAATATGGCTGTTGATACCCATGTTTTCAGGGTAAGTGCAAGAATTGGGTTAACCACAAAAGCAACAACTCCTTTAGCTGCCGAAAAACAATTAATAAAAAACTTTCCGGCTCATTATGTTTACAAAGCTCACCATTGGCTTATACTTCATGGCCGTTATGTTTGTACAGCACGAAACCCTAAATGCAGCATTTGCGGATTAAAAAGCGTTTGTAAATTTGTTGCTATTAAAAAAAAGGTTGATATTTAACATTGAAATTCAGGCCATCCTTTTAAAAAATCATTCCATTTCTAACTAAAAGGCAACCTTAATTCATGAAAAGATTAGCATCTTCAGTATGTATGGTTATTATAATAACATGCATTCCCCGGCAAACCACTGCACAACCCGATTTTTCTGATGATCTTTATTACTACAATACTGTTACCTACGAAATTGGTGGATCACTTGGTGTAATGAACTGCCTTACCGATTTAGGTGGCCGTAAAGGAGATGGTAAGAAGTTTATTAAAGACCTTAATCTTGGTAATACACAACCAGCCGGAAGCATTTTTGTAAGTGCGGTTTATAAAAATGCCTTGGTATTGAGAACTGAGGCCACCTGGGGAATTGTAAAAGCAAGTGATGCTGTGCTAAAAGATGTTAAAGAATCAACTTCGGGCAGATATGAGAGAAACCTCAGTTTTAGGAGTACAATTTTTGAGTTGTCGCTGGTTACAGAAATTCATCCCCGCTATTTTAAAAAATATAATAAAAACGAAACCCTTCCAAGAATTTCTCCTTATTTGCTTGGAGGCTTGGGTTTTTTTAGTTTTAATCCCCAGGCAAAATTAAATGGCACTTTGGTTAACCTTAATCCATTAAATACAGAAGGGCAGGGATTTGCAGAATATCCTGACAGAAAAGTTTATAAATTAAAACAAATTAATTTTCCTTTGGGGGCAGGTATAAAATATAAAATTTCGGAGCTTTTTAATTTTAGTGCAGAATGTGTTTACCGCATTTTAAATACTGATTACTTAGATGATGTAAGCACTACTTATATTGATAAGAATTTATACCAAAAATATTTTAATGGAGATATGTTAACGCAGGCTTTAGCATTACATAATCGTCAAAATGAAATATCGCCTTCGCACATTACCAACCCGGGGGATATAAGGGGGAATCCCCAAAAAAATGACGCCTTCTTTTCTATTAATTTTAAAGTAGCCCTGATTTTTTAATTTTTAAGATAAGCGAATAAAAACAATTTTTAGGGTGCAGCAAATTGTTGTTACCAGGCATCTTGAAATTTGTAAACAAATAACCAAGAGTGGAATATTTATTGCTGAATAATCCCTTTATTTGTATCCCATTCAATATCTCCCAATAAAGCCAGGCCAGATTACTAATACAAAAGGATATTTATTACATGAAAAAACTGCAATTAGCCACGGCACTTCTTTTTTTATTGGTTTGCTTTTCTAAAAAAACTACTGCCCAGTATTATTTTTACGATAATAACTATTACGACAACCCCATTGTTTTTGAATTAGGAGGTTCGGTGGGTATAATGAACTGCCTTACAGATTTGGGTGGAAATAAAGGCATTGGAAAAAAGTTTATAAAGGATCTAAATTTTGGAAACACACAATTAGCAGGAAGTGTCTACTTAAGTGCAATTTTTAAAAATGCTGTTGCAATAAGAGTTGAAGGAACTTTTGGCCAGGTAAAAGCTTATGATAGTATTTTAAGGAAAAATAAAACCACTACTTTTGGCAGGTACGAACGTAACCTGAGTTTTAGAAGTTCTGTTACAGAATTTTCTGCCCTCGCAGAAATTCATCCTTTGTACATTTTTAAAAAATATGATGAAAACGATGAGATGCCCAGGTACTCGCCTTACATAGTTGCCGGTGTTGGTTTTTTTTCGTTTAATCCACAGGCTAAATTATTAAATAAGTGGGTTGATTTGCAGCCGCTAAGTACCGAAGGGCAAGGGTTTGCAGAATATCCTAAAAGAAAACCGTATAAGCTGCAGCAAATGAGTTACCCTGTTGGTGTTGGTGTTAAATACGAACTATCGCCAATGCTTAACCTAAGGGCAGAATGTGTTTACCGTATTTTATCAACCGATTATTTAGATGATGTAAGTACCAATTATATTGATGCAAATCTTTACTCCAATTATTTTACAGGAACAAAAATAACTAATGCTTTGTTATTAAACGACCGGCAGTACGAGTTAGACCCCACCCATATTACAAATGATGGCGACCAGAGAGGCAACGCCAAAAACAATGATGCTTATTTTACTTTTAATCTTAAAATAGGGATAATATTTGGCAGGGAGAGAGTGAAAAGGTAAAAAAAACTGTGAGGTTTTGTAACACTTTATAATTCAAAAAGTATTTGTTGATGTAAGAGTTTTTAAATTTTAATACCCTGCATAAACCTCACAGGTTATCGCAGCAACAAAACCGATCCCTGCTTTTGTATAAGTTGTCTGGTACTTGGTTTTGTATAAATAACCGTCCACACATAGCCCCCCATATTTAATAAACTGCCTTTTATTTTTCCATTCCATCCTTCGAGCGGATCTGTAGTAAAATAAATTTTTTCGCCATAACGATTAAAAATCGTCATGCTGTAATCTGTCATATCGCAGGCATGCAAAGGCCGGAAGTTATCATTAACCCCATCGCCATTTGGTGTAAATGCATTGGGTAATAATAAAGCACAGGGACAACTTTCAAAAACAATATTTATTTGTGCAGTATCTCTGCCACAACCATTTTGCGCTATTATCCTGTATAAGCCAGATGCAGTTGCAGTGTACAAACCACCCACTGCTCCATCCTGCCATTTATAATCGGCTGCATTTGCAGTCGGCTTTATAATAAATGTTTCTCCCCTGCACAGTGCTGTATCTTTTGGTAATCCCAATTTTAAAGTATCATTAAAAACTACATTTAGGCTGTCGTTAAAAATACAATGGCCAACCGTTGCCGTTACTGCATAAAAACCCGGCTTGTAAATGAAATAGGTAGATTGATTGGTGTTATTCTGATCGTCACGCTGCGGTGGAATAGATTCCCATTTATAATTTCCTGTTCCAAAATCGGCATCAAGCACCAGTGTAGTACCCTGGCATAAAGAAGTATCATTGAAATTTAATTGTTTGTTGCCACGGTATCTTACAATCATAGTGTCCACCACTTCGCATTGTTTGGCAATATTTACAAATGCCCAGTACCGGCCTTCGTTATTTATGGTAATGGTTGAATCGTTATCAATATTATAATTTACGGCATCATTTACATTTAAACCTTTGCTGCTCCAGGCAAAGCCTGTTGCACCACTAACATGTGCAGTTAAATTAAAAATTTCTTTTGGGCACAATAAAGTATCGGGGCCTAAATTAAATGGCGGTGCAGCATAATTGCTAAAATTAATATTTACTGTATCGCTGTATGCGCCGCAGCCTGCAACATTTATATTAACAATATAACGGCCACCCGGTGCTGTTACAGCAAGCTGTGATTGTGTTTCCGGCAAAACTATTCCATTTAACAACCATTGATAGGTTGCATTTTCGCTTGTTGCATTTAATGAAATTTGCTCTCCCTGGCACATTATATGATCTCTGCCTAAATCAAGTTTCGGTTCTGCAGTAAAAAAAACACCAATGGTATCCGTAACCTGGCAGCCATTTATTTTTACTGTATAAGCGCCGCTTTCTTTAACTGCAAGTATAGGCCCTTTGGTAAGTGTATCATCGTTCCATTCATACATGGCATTGGCAACTAAGGGTGCATTTAAAATATAGGTACCTGTATCTCCACATAAAAAAACATCGGGGCCAAAATTGTGCACTACCGGCAAAACAAAAGTAATGGTGTCAGTTAAATCAATGGTGCCTGCGCCAGCGTCAACTACATGTAATGAAACAATATAAGTACCTGGTGTATTATAAATATGATTAGCCTGCTGAATACCTTTCGCTGTATTTAATAATCCACTTGCTGCATCCCCAAATTTCCAAATGATGGTATCAGGGAATTGCGCTGTTTCAAAAACTGTAGAATTAAAAATTACCGAAGTGCCTGCACAGGCTGTACTGTGCTGTATTGCAAAAGGCATTTGCGCTATTGCTTTTTCAACTGCAAAAGTTAAGCAGAAAAAAAACAGTATTTTAAAAAAGCACTTCATCTGGTTTATTTTAATACAGTTTTGGAGTTTTGAATAGTATAATTAGTATCCTCTAACTTTTAGCATTGGCCGTACTTGCTGTAAAGAACCGTTTTGTAACCTTGCATAATAAACACCACTTGCTAAAGTTGCGGTGTTAAACGTAACTGTATAAGTACCCGCTGTATAAAGTTGATCTGCCAGTGTTGCAATTCTTTTACCTGCTGTATCAAATATTTGCACCAGTGTATGGCCACCTTCGGTTTTAAAAGTAATTTTTGTTGAATTGGTAAATGGATTAGGGTAATTGATAATTAAATTACTACCCAAATTATTAAGTTCCTGCATATCCATATTACATGCAGTAGATTTTATAACCGGCAGGTATTGATAATTTTTCAGCAATACGGTATCAACATCCTGTGGTGGTAAACAAAACCAATCTCTTAAAATTGTTGAATACACCGATCGAAAATCGTATTGCATCGGCACGTTATCAATGGCCTGTCCACTTGCAGGCATATCAGGGTTTTTACCGAGTATGCCCTGCTTAACGCTATCGCCAAATAAAAATATGGGTTGTGCGGCGCCGTGGTCGGTACCTAAGCTTCCGTTGCTTTGCATGCGTCTTCCAAATTCTGAAAATGTCATTCCCAAAACTCTTTTTGAAACACCTAAACCTTTAAGATCTTGTGTAAATGCAGTAATTGCTTCGGAAACCTGTTTTAATAACCCACTGTGATTACCGGTAAGTGTGTTACCGCCATTTACCTGGCCAGCATGTGTATCAAAACCACCCATGCCTACCATATAAATTTTTGTTTTCAACCCACCGGCTACTAATTTGGCAACTGCTTTTAATTGTGCTGCTAAATAATTATCGGCAGGGTAAGCACTTTGCTGTGTAACTTTTGCAGCAGCAGTTTTTATAACTTCTGCATATCGGTTAGTTTGCCTTGCAATGGTGCGTAAATAAGTCAACTCCACACCGCTTGGCGTATTGGGTGTTGGGTCTTGTATTGCATCAATTAAATTATAAAAATTCAAACTCTCATCAATGGCCAGTGCATCAAAACCTGTGGGGCTTAAAAATACAGGGGATAAAACCGAACCAAGTTGCAATGCCAATGGATCGGGCATAGTATCATTAGGAAAACCAACCGGGTAATTGGGATACTGGTGATTTAAATAGCGGCCAGCCCAGCCCGTTGATAAATATTGTTCTGCATCTGCACCCGTAGTCCATATATCCATTGAACGAAAATGTGAACCATTTGGTGATGGATAACCCACAGCCTGTATGGCACATAATTTTTCATCGTTATACATTTGCTGCATACCGGTTAATGATGGATGCAAACCAGATTTAAGATTGTTATTTAATTTTAAAACACGGCTTTCAGGTATAGCAATATTGGGTCTTATACGATTGTAATCGCTGTAAAATTCTAATGGTATAATTGTATTTAAACCATCGTTACCGCCGGCTAATTGAATTAACACCAGTACATGATCATTATCGGCACCGGAAAGCGATTGTAAAAAAGCAGCGTTGCCAAATGCTTTTACCGACATGCTGCCTAATATGGAAGGCAGTATTGCACCTTGTATAGTTTGTTTTAAAAAAGATCTTCTTTGCATAGATAAGGAATTGGATGTTTAACACAAATGATATTCTGGCAGGTTCATTATATATTTATAAAAAGATTTTAACCGGCTTTGTACAACCGCTTTATTTCCAACATCAGCAGTGTTGGCTTTATACGCATCCCAGGCATTCGTCCAGTAATGATCCTGTACCTGGCCACTTAATAAAATAGAACGTTTAATAAATTCTTTTGCACTTTCAGATAAGGGATACCGCAATAAAATTTCCAGCGATTGTGTAATTAATAAATTGGGATCACGGGGATTTGCAAATTGATCGGCAAAGGCAATAGCATCAATTACTATAGTTTGATTATTGTTCATAATACCGTCAGCAATCATTCGGTCGGTAAAAATATTTCTTCGGGTGTAGGTTGCCGTATTTACCCATAACTCATGAAAAGCCGGCTCCTGGTAATAGGCATACCATCCTGCTACTTCCGGTATTGCACCCAGCTCCTGCTGCATTTCTCCTGCTTCGTACTGAATACTTTGCCATACAGCATAAGTAGCTTCGTTATCATTTGGGTTTGGAAGTGTTATACTGTACTCGTTACATAAATCAATTACAAAATCCAACGGGCTTTTAATAATGCATGCCGATGAATAAATAAGATCGTAAAAATGTTTGCTCTTAAATAATGTTGCCAGTACCGGTTGAATATTGAAATTGTTATTCCTGAATATTTGTGCCAGCGGTGTAATTATTGTTTGTTCAATACTGCTGTCAATTTTATAATAAATAAAAAAGCGGTAGATTTTTCTGCAGATATGTTTAGATAATTCTTCCTGTGCAAAAATCATATCCATTAAATTATCCACTTCATTTGCCCCATTGGCTCCACTGTAACCTGTAATAATTTTATTGCTGTAAAAAGAAGAAAATTCTTTGTTAGTTGAATCGTGTTTTGCTGCATCAAAAAAATAAGTAAATGTAGTTGGGTTAACGGTGTGGCCTGTTAATACCAGTGATGCAGCTTTTACATCATCTTCGCTGTATTTTGAATTGAGGCCTTTACCAACGGTATATAACTCTTGTAATTCTCTTGCGAAGTTTTCGTTAGGCGATCCTTTTACATTACTCTCTCCATTTAAAAAATATAACATAGCAGGATCCAGTGTAATAGCTTTTACCATAGCTTTAAAATTACCCAGTGCATGCTGGCGCAATGTTAAATAATGATTGTGCCAAAACTTTGCTTTTATTTTATCGCCTGAGTTGCTGGTGTCTGTTGCAAAATGATTGTGCCAGAACACCACTAATTTCTCGTGAATAGAACGTGAAGGTTGTACCGCCTGCCCCAGCCACCATGTTTTAAAAGAATCAATTCTTTTTTGATTGAGTTCTTTATCGGCAAGAT
>NZ_JANPCM010000304.1:0-5186 GCF_031430955.1 Ferruginibacter sp. | reverse complement strand
TTAGATGAAACAAAATATTTTACTGCCTTTACTTTGTTTTCGATGCTGGCGGGTTATATTATCGGCATTATAACAATTCCAAAATATATTTCCCAGCAAAATGCATTGGCAATTTCAGCAGTTACAGGAATAATTTTCAGCATGGCAGTATTTGTAACCACTGGCTACACTGCTATAACTTTTATTGCATTATTAGGTTTAGCTAATGCATTAATGTGGCCCGCTATTTTTCCTTTAGCCATTAGCGGGTTGGGAAAATTTACAAAAATGGGATCGGCTTTATTAATTATGGGTATTGCTGGCGGCGCACTACTTCCACTTTTATATACAACTTTAAAAGACAAAGAAATTTTTTCTAATGCCCAGTCATTTTTAATATGTATACTTCCTTCTTACTTTTATATTTTTTATTTTGCCGTAAAGGGATATGCCGCAGGTAAAACAATTCCATCAACAAAAATTCAGGCAGCTTAATTTTTTAAAGAACCCAAGAAAGCTATTAAAGTGATATTGAGTCTTTTTTGCACTAAGCAAGTTTTTAACTTCTAAAACTTACTTTAATAAAAAGTTATGTTATGATATCACTAGCGTTGATCTTAGTTAAATGATTTTCAGTGAATATATTTTAGTTCTTTTACATCTTGATTTTCTATGTTTAAAAACACATTGTGTAATGATCTTTTTTCTAAAGGAGCAATACTTATGTATTGTATAATTTTATATGGAGAGTTTGTCAGCTTCAATTTCTTTTTTGCTATTAATACCAGAACATAAACTGATATGGCAACCCATATTTGAGTTTTTTACAGCATTCTCACTAGAGCCCCAAAAGCATTGAATTTTTAAATTTTGCTTAATCCATTTGAAGAATAACTCAATACCCCATCGGTGCTTATAAAGTTGAGTTACAGTTTGTGTTTTTATTTTGAAGTGGTTAGTTAAAAAGACAAATGTTCTTTCGAACTCAGCATCATAAAATTTGATGCGTCGTAAATGCTCTGGGTATTTGTTAGTACTGTTGATTCCGGTAAGTAAGATATCCTGATCACAAAGAATGCCTATTGTCTTGTCTGGGGTTCTTGATTTTATGCGTTTAAACTGCAAGTTTTCTTTTGCCCTTACAACGAAATATGCCTTCTCTTGTCTAATTGTATAAAAACGCTCAAAATCAACGTAAGCCTTAATCATTATGTAATAGCTGCCTTTCTGAAGTGGAATTAAATCCATCATTTTTGCATCATGAATATTACCCTCTGATATAAAAATAAATTCAGGAATGGAAGTTTTCAAATCAAGCAGTGTATGAATTTTTACCGCTGCTTTAGTTGAACGGAATGGTGC
Source organism: Ferruginibacter sp. (assembly GCF_031430955.1). Lineage (GTDB taxonomy): Bacteria > Bacteroidota > Bacteroidia > Chitinophagales > Chitinophagaceae > Ferruginibacter. Next base: position 3,845 of record NZ_JANPCM010000304.1, on the reverse strand, counting down.
CCATAAAAAAACTTCCAAACAAAGGTCTGCGGTTGTCGAATCCAATGCAAAGACACGGCCTCTAAGATTTACTTCTAATTGATTATCGCCCTCATACATTTTTTTGGCTTGATCAATTAGTTTCAGTGCATAATCTTGATAAATTCTCCAGTCTCTGCTTTCATTTGCATGAGATAAGGTTGATTTATTAATAGCCTTTCCAATACCAAGATGATAAAGCTTATCGGGATTTAACTTCAAGCAAAGAAGCGTATCACTCATATTTTGACGATGAGTTAATTGACCGAAAGACATACAAAGAAATTGTTTCCAACAAGTAAATTCTTTTGCCTTGTAGTTATCCTTATAACAGTTAACACAAATTTTGAAAATATCCCGGGAAGCAAAATCCATTATTTTGGCGAAGGCCATACGTCCTTTGTTCATTCTCAATGATTGGTATAAAGAACGAACAGAATTATTTTCAAATCAACGCCGTCTTAAAAACGACGCAAACATAGAACTGTCAAGTGTTTCTAAGAACTATTTTATAAAACAACGCAATGCTAGTGAAATGCATTCATTAATTTTATTTCGTTCCGGTATAGAATAATTTTTTTATCATTTTCTAACTGTTTCAAAAGCCTTGATATTACCACTCTTGAAGTATGCAGTTCATCAGCAATAAGATAGTGCGATGCCTTAATTACACTGGAGCCAGACAGGCGCTGCTTTTCTTTTAGATAAGAAATAAGGCGCTCATCTAATTTATGAAAGGCAATACTTTCAATGGATTTCAGCAATTCTAAAAAGCGTTCATTAAAACTACGCATGATGTAATTTTTCCAGCTGGGATATTTGCACAGCCATTCATCCAGTTTAATATGAGGCAGGGCAATTAATTCTACATCCTCTTCGGCAATGGCTTTTACTTCGCTTTTTTTTGCCTCAATACAACAACTGTATGCCATGCTGCAGCTCTCGTTGCTGGATAAATAATACAACAGGATTTCATTTCCGTTTTCATCCATCCTGAAAACTTTTACTGTGCCTTTTATAATGATGGGCATCATACGGATATACTTGCCGTAATCCATAATAAGATCGCCTTCCTTAAAATGTTTTATTTCGCCAAACTGCTGCATTTCTTTTATCAAAGCAGGTTCAAAAGTTGCATCAAAGCTTATTGTATTATTCATGGTTAAATAAAAGATTAAAGGCCAAATTGTGCAGGTGGATTAAATAAGCTATGAAGATACGGCATACCTGCTGCTTATGATGATGCAAATCATAATACCTGCAGTAAAATGATTTACCTGCAGTGAGGTACAGCACTTCGTTAAACATTTTAAAAACCTGATTTGATATAACTCCATCCTTCTTCCTGCCTGGTAATAATTTCTACCAATGCAGAAGGTACAAAACCAGCTTCGGATATAATTTTATCTTTGCTGATATTTCTTTCCCGGAGTGTATTTTCGCAGGCCATAAATAATACTCCTTTAATTTTCATTTCCTCAATTTTGCTATGTACGGTTGTCTTATCTGTAACAAGCATATTTATACCCGGGCCATGACATACCACTTCTATCTTACTGCCGGGTGCAGCAGTTAAAATATTATTCAACTGCCTCAGCAAAGATTTGTGCACAAGTGTATCTTCGGAACTAAGCTGAATAACAACTTTATGCTCCCTGGCTGCAACATTATTTTTAAGCGTTTTGCTTTTTGATGTTTGCGCAAACAATGAACTTGCAAATGCAACTAATATAATTGCCAAAAATATTTTTTTCATTTTAATTATTTTTAAGAAAATTTATAATCTACACCCGTTACCTGCGAAAGTAAGGTTTGTGGCGCATCTAAAATTTTTGCATTTAAAGGCGGCGTTGGCGTAACAGGCGAATTTACTTTTAAATATTCTTTTAAAACAGTATGCAGCGTATGCGTTGTATTTTTTGCATTGGCCACTCCCCATATCCTGCAAAGCATATCGCCGGGGTCGCCTTCTCTTTCGCAGGCGCAAATGTTGTAATTTTTATTTAAATCAATTGCTTCGTTGCCCACGGTAATTTCCTGTACTCTTTTTCCTTTTTCACCAAAAGCATTAAAAGATATTTTCATTCCTTTAAATTTTATAACCCAGCCGCCAAAACGCTCCGATGCATCTTTTGAAAATACATTATTCATTTCTTTTTCCAGCCATTCTTTAATTTGTTTACCTGTTACTGTACCTGTTCGTACCGTACTGTCCACCGGCAGCATATCAAATATAAAACCTTCTGTAATGGGTATGTTACCTGTACTGTCTGCTGTTGTACGTGGCGGGCAAAAACGAAACCCATTGGATAATACAATATCCACCTCAGCAATTTTCCACTTCAACGCATCCAGTATCATGGTATCAATCGGGTTTTCCACCACAAAATACCTGTACAGCGGAATGGTACTGTAACCTATAATTTTATAAATATTTTTTGCAAATTGTTTTTCGTTATCTTTTATAAGTGCTGCAATGGTTGCTGATGGTTTATTTTTTTCTGCAGATATTTCTGCCAGCTCGTATTCGTCTTTTATTACTTTACCATTTTGTATGGTAAGATTTAGTTTACCCACAAAAGAACCAAATGCACCAGGCTCCACCACTTTTGCATATTTGCATTGTATTGGTTTACGAACCCTCTCATGCGTATCGCCACCCAAAATATAATCTACTCCTTTACATTCTTCCAGGTTGGCTAAATATAATTGCTGCGATAAACCTAAGTGTGCAACAATTAAAACATAAGCACACTGCTCCTGGTTACGCAGCACATCTGCATAATGTGCAAGATTTTCTTCGGGCTTTGTATAAATAATCCCTTTGCTGTAAAGCGGCGACTGGCGTATGGGTACTAACGGATCGGTGTAGCCCAAAAAACCAATTTTTACCCCCTGCACATTCCAAATATAATATGGTGGAAAAATCAGTTCTCCTTTTTTGCCTTCCCCCAAATCATGATACATGTTAGCACAAACTTTTGGAGCATTTAAAGAACCCAGTAAAGTTTGCATGGCTTTTTTATAATACACCACTTCCCAGTTTCCGGGAAGATATAAATCGTAACCCAATGCATTTAAAATGGGCACCATTGCTTTGCCGGTTGTTTTTACACTCAGTTCGCTGCCCTGGAACATATCGCCGGTATCAATTAAAAATGTATGTGGGTTTTTCTTTCTTTCTTTTTGCAGGTAAGTGGCCAGGTGAGCATAGCCGCCGGTTTTACGAAATACGGCTTTATCATTTTCCCAAAACAATTCATCATGCGGATGCACCTGGCAATGCACATCGGTGGTTTGTAAAATAGAAATGGTAAATGGTTTATCAGCAGCATTTATTTCATCCATCTCATTTTTATTTATGTTTTCTGCAGCAGCAATAATGGGTGCAGCCGCCAGCAAACCTGCGCCACCTATTGTGCCCAGTTGTTTTATGAAATTTCTTCTGTTATTGTTCATTTTTTATTTTTTTTGCTTGTCCCGATTTTTTCGGGAACCCGGCTTTAACTTATCTCTTAAACTTCAGTGGCACAGTTTATCCCGATTTTTTTTTCGGGACACTCCTGTACAGTATATCATTATTGAACTTTTAAATACTCTATATAAATTTGAAGTTTATTTTTTAGCAAATACTATTATTTTTTTGAAGCAGTAACAACCTTTTCTTCTCTTTTCTTTTGCTCTTCTGCAATTGTTTTAAACGGTCCTAACTTGTGTTGCTCCTCAGAAAAATTATCGGTGTATGGCCCAAAGGGATGATCAACAGGTTTCTTTGATTTATCAGGCCAGTCTTTAGGTACATTAATATGCGGCCTCGGTTGTGATAC